>CALKWO010000221.1 GCA_938003875.1 uncultured bacterium | reverse complement strand
TCATGTTCGTCTCCTCAAAAAAAACGATAAAAAAAGTTTTTATCAACATATCCTTAAGTTTTAGGAAATCTTTTAAGAAAAGTAAAGAAAATTTTTATTCTGAAAAAAAGATTTAAAAAAAAATTTTGCTGGCTTTGCTATATGAGGCAATCTAGGTTAAAATTAATCATCAAAACTAATTTGATTTTTAGGATACCAGGGGCGTTGCCCCTAGCTATTATATCACGCCCCTTGTGGCTAAGATTGGTATATAGCTTAAAGTGCATTTTGCATTAAAACTATAATTTCCTATCCTTAAATATACTGGTCATGATATGTTAAGAAAGGATGTCCAATGGATTTGAATTCTCCTGCTGTAGAAGAAATTATGCGTATAGACGTTGACGCTCCCATAGAAGAAAGCATAGATCGTATACTCGATATAAGATTTAGCAATTTCCATACAAAAGCAACTTACAAGAGATATTTATTACGATACTGCCAGTTTATGGAAGTAAAAACACTTTCTGAAATCCTGGACATAAACTACCAGGAAGTGATTGACAGATGTATTCTTTTTTTGGGAGATCATAAGCCAAACACAAGAAAGGTGATGCTATCCGCTATTGGCGTTCTTTTTAATTATATATCAAAAATTGTCTAGTATATACATTATAGAGAGACAAAAAAACACTATGAACGAATATATAATAAAAGGATTTTTTATATTGTGGAATACATTTGCAGAAATGTCTCCTTATCTTCTTTTTGGTTTTCTGGTCGCAGGAATACTCTATGTCCTTCTTCCCGCATCGCAGGTAGGAAAACATCTGGGAGGCAAGGGGATAATGCCTGTAATCAAAGCAGCGATTTTAGGAGTACCTCTTCCGCTTTGCTCTTGCGGGGTGATTCCTGTAGCAGCTTCTTTTAGAAAAAAAGGAGCCACCAGAGGAGCAACGACCGCTTTTCTAATCTCCACGCCACAAACAGGCATAGACAGCATCATGATTACCTTAAGTATGCTTGGCCCTGTATTTGCTATATTTCGCCCTGCCTTTGCCTTTCTTAGTGGATTGATAGGAGGCTTTTGGGTAGACCTTATGGTCAAAGAAGACGCGGAAATTTCAGAAGAAAATGAACCATCTTGCTATAACGAGCCGAAAGGCAATCGTTTTATAGCTATGCTGCAATATGGATTTCTGTCTCTGCCTTCGGATATTGCCAAACCTTTGCTCATCGGGATAGTCCTTTCTTCTATCATTGCAATTCTAGTTCCTCAAGAATTTTTTACAGGATTCTGGGCACAGGGAATTCCTGGGATGCTGCTGATGGTTCTCGTAGCAACACCCCTTTATGTTTGTGCTACAGGTTCTGTTCCTATAGCGGCTGTTTTGATTGCCAAAGGCATTTCTCCAGGCATTGCCTTTGTATTTCTTATGACAGGGCCTGCCACCAATGCAGCAGCCCTTGCGACTATGATAAAAACCATTGGAAAAAAAGCCACCTTCTATTATCTTCTTACTGTCATACTCACAGCATTGATCGGGGGAATCTCTTTGGACTATCTTTTTAGCATAGGGAATTTACCACCCATAACCTATTGCCATCATCTTTTACCAGAAAATTTCAAAAATTTGACAGCTTTTATCCTGTTGTTGATTCTGATTTACCCTTTTGTGCCTAAAAAAGCGTTTTGGAAAAAAACAAAATACAATATGATTTTTTCAATACAGGGATTAAAATGCCATAATTGTGCAAAAAACCTGGAAAACGCTCTTCGTTCTTGTGAGGGAGTAAAAAGAGCTGTAGTCCATTTTCCTGATAATCAGGCAAGCATTTTTTCCGATGACAATATATCTCGGCAATATCTCATAGAAAAAATCCAGCATCTGGGATATGTAGTGCAAGAAAAAAATTAGAACAATCTCTACACATTGCTCAGCGATAAAACATTCTTTACAAACAGCGGAAGCTGTTTTTTTTATTGCTAAAAAAAATTTCGCTGGTACACTAGCAAACTCAAAGTTTTTATTTCTACTTTTTTAAAAGGTAAAATATGAGTCAACCTTTTGTTCATTTACACGTACATAGCCACTACAGTCTTTTGGATGGAGCGGCAAAGGTACCAGAGTTGATCCAGAGAGCAGTAGAATTTCAGATGCCTGCCCTGGCTCTTACAGACCATGGAAATCTTTTCGGTGCCCTGGAATTCTATCACCAGGCCAAAAAAGCAGGAATCAAACCGATTATTGGGTATGAAGCCTACATTACGAATACTAGCAGACAAGAAAAAGACAGACAGGCCAAGTATCATCATATAACTCTTCTTTGTAAAGACTATGAGGGGTATAAAAATCTTATGAAGCTGGCATCGGAAGCCTATCTTACTGGATTTTACTATAAACCCAGGATCGATAAGGATATACTCGCTGCCCATAGTAAGGGATTGATGGCACTTTCTGGTTGTCTGGTATCGGAAGTCTGTCGTAATATTGTAGACAACCAGCTAGACAAGGCCAGAGAAGCAGTGGCTTTTTATAGAGATCTTTTCCCTGGCGATTTTTATATTGAGCTTCAGCAGAACCATATTGACGAGCAACAAAAGGCCAACGAAGGCCTCCTGAAACTGGCAAAAGAATTCCAACTTCCTATGGTATTCACGAATGATATTCACTATCTGAAAAAAGAAGATGCCACGCCCCATGAGGTATTGCTTTGCATCCAGACAGGGACGACAATGCAGGATGAAAATCGCTTCCGTTTTGGTTCAGACCAGTTTTATATGAAATCTCCTGATGAAATGTACGAAGAAGCAAGAGATTTTGAAAACGCTGCCAAAAATACTCTGGAAATTGCAGAAAAAGTGAATCTGGAAATACCTGCTGGCGAAAACCATATTCCGCCGTTTAAGGCACCTGATGATAAACCGAATGAACAATATCTTTATGAACTTTGCGAAAAAGGTTTGACAGAAAGATATGGAAGCATTAGTGAAGAAATTCGCGACCGCTTTGAGCATGAATACAAAGTCATTTGTAAAATGGGCTTTGCTTCTTATTTTCTGATTGTATGGGATTTTATCAACTATTCCCGTAGCCAGGGTATTTCCGTAGGGCCAGGGCGTGGTTCAGCCGCAGGAAGCATTGTTTCCTATGCCTTGAAAATCACGAACCTGGATCCCATTAAATACCATCTTATTTTCGAACGATTTCTCAATGAAGGCCGCTATGAAATGCCTGATATTGATATTGATTTTGAAACTATCAGGCGTGGTGAAGTGATTGATTATGTCACCAAAAAATATGGGGAAAAACAAGTCGTACAGATCATTACCTTTGGAACACTGGCTGCCCGCGCTGCCATTCGGGATGTAGGCCGTGCCCTGAACATACCTCTGAGCGATGTGGATAGAATAGCGAAAAAAGTTCCAACTGGTCTTAAGATGACTCTGGAAAAAGGATTAGAAGAAGATCCTGAGTTCAAATCTCTTTATGATACCGATGAAACAGCTAAAAAAATCATTGACATTGCTCTGCGGCTAGAAGGACTGAATCGGCAACCAGGCACTCATGCGGCTGGTGTTATCATTGCAGACGATGATGTGACAAAATATTGTCCTCTTTATAAAAGCTCTGATGGAACGGTTTCTACGCAGTATTCTATGGATCACATGGTCAACCTTGGGCTGCTGAAAATGGATTTTTTAGGCCTTAGCACTCTGACACTGATCGAAAAGGCCCTCTTTTTTCTCAAAGAATTTCGCAAAGAAAATCTCAATATAGACACGATTCCCACAGATGATAAGCTTACTTATGAGATGCTAACCAGAGGAGAAACCAAAGGCGTTTTCCAGTTGGAATCCGATGGTATGCAAGAGCTGGTCAAAAAGCTCAAGCCAGACAGATTTGAAGACATCATCGCTCTGGTTGCATTGTATCGCCCAGGCCCATTGGGAAGTGGGATGGTGGACACCTATTGTCGTTGTAAGCATGGGCAGGAACAGCCTGTTTATAAACACCCTGTCCTGGAAAAAATTTTGTCTGAAACCTACGGCATCATTCTTTACCAGGAACAAGCCATGCGCATTGCAAGCGATCTTTCTGGATTTAGCCTTTCTGAAGCCGATAAGTTGCGTAAGGCTATGGGCAAGAAGAAAAAAGACTTGATGCAATCCTATAGGGTTAAGTTTATCGAGGGAGCTAAAAAAATACATGGAGTCAGCGAAGAAACATCAGGAGAAACTTTTGATCTGATTGATTACTTCTCAGGGTATGGATTCAACAAATCCCATAGTGCTGCTTATGCCTTAGTTGCTTATCAGACAGCCTATCTGAAAGCCCATTATCCCACAGAATTTATGGCTGCATTGATGACAATAGAAAGTCAAAACACTGATAAAATTGTAAGATATATTCATGAATGCGATATAATGCATATTCCTATTCTTGCGCCAGACATCAACCTGAGCGAAGCGTATTTTATCCCTTCCCAAGAAGGTATACGTTTTGGCTTTTCTGCTATAAAGGGAGTAGGCGATAAAGCTGTGGAATCTATTCTCGCAGGCCGTAAAAAAGTCAAAAAGTTCACATCCTTATTTCATCTTTGCCAGGAAGTAGACACAAGGGTTGTAAACAAACAGGTACTCGAAGCCCTTGCAAAAAGTGGTGCTATGGATGTTTTCGGTCGCCATAGAAGAGAGCTTTGTGAAACCATACCTACCGCTTTGCAGATGGGAGGGAACATCCAAAAGCAAAAGCAAAGCAACCAGATGACCCTCTTTGATTTTGGCGATGACGATACAAGCCAGGAAGAAGCAGGTAAAGACGATTGGGACAGACTTTATGCCAATGTATCTCCCTGGAATGATAAAGAAAAGCTCAAAATCGAAAAAGAAGCCCTGGGGCTTTTTTTGTCCAGCCATCCTCTGAAACAATGGGGACCTTATATGGAAATGCTTTGTAGCCACACTATCGGTAATCTCAACCCCAATCTTACAGGAATGCTTTTGCTAGGCGGGATCATCAGTGAAGCCAAAGAAATTACCATAAAAAATGGCAAAAAAAACCAGGGAAGGAAAATGGCTGTTATCAAGCTGGAAGATAGAACAGGAATATGCCCTGTCACATGCTTTCCCGATACCTATGAACCAAACAAAGAGCTATTCCAGGTAGACCAGGTTGTCTTTATCCAGGGGAAAATAGATGCCAAAGAAAAAGAGGAAGTCAAGGTACTAGCAGAAAGCGTGATAGACATAGACAAGGCATTGCAAAAATTATCGAGAAGCATTGTATTTCAATTGACAGAAGCCCACGAAAAAGACATGGAAGATTTGAAAAAACTTTTCGCTTCCTATCCAGGACAATGCAGGACACTTTTAGAAATACAGAAGGATGGCTTTAAAACGCTTCTGGAAGTAAGCACAAAACTATTCCTCTGCCCTAATCAGTCTTTGCTCCAGGAAACAGAAAAGCTTCTAGGAAAGAGCAAAGTCTTCTTCACAAAAGAAATGAGTCCCAAGCTTGATACTGGTGTAAAAGCAAGCGCATGGAATGGTTAGTGTTAGTATTGCAATATAATAGCCTGTAGCCGATGAACGAATTGCTCATACGTGTTAAGTAATAATTGCTTACTTTACAATGATTTGTAGTCGCAGGGTTGATTTTCGTGCCACGTTCTTTTTATCGTGCAACGCCCTCGTTACATAATCTATTTCGAAATTGTAAAAAAAAATTTTTATACGTGGAAATTTTCATTTTTTCCATTTATAATAAGGAGTATCTTTTTTGGGTGTTTTTAGGTAATTTTCATTTCTAAGGAGATAAAAGGTATGTTTAAATTCTTTTTTCTTTTCTTGACGATTTTTGCTTCTCTCCTGGTTGCACAAGATGCACAGGCCATTATTGAGAAAGCCGATGAATATCGTGGTAGTGAAAATTGGAGTTTTGATCTTAAGATTATAGACTTTGCCAAAGAAGGCGAAAATGTAAAAATCTTTGGTACTGATGAATATAAGGTCTTAGGTCAGGTTTTCAATGTGGGTGCTGAAAAAATTTTCAAAAGCGTCTGCCAATTCACAGAACCTGTTGCTGAACGTGGGAAAAAGATGTTTATGGATGGACAAATCTATTGGATGTTCTTTCCTGATACCAAAAACATCATTCGTATGACTCCTGCGCAAAGACTTTCTGGTCAGGCAACTGCTTCCGATATTGCCAGCATCAACTATGCCAATGATTATAAAGGGAAAGTCATAGGCTCAGAAGTTATCTTGAGTCAGCACGATTGCCATTTGCTGGAACTCACTAAAAAACACGAAAATGTTGCCTATGATTCCATGAAATACTGGGTAGAAAAAGTCACCTACAAACCTATCAAAGTAGAGTTTTTTGGTTCCAGTGGAAAATTGCTCAAAACTGGATATTATCGTGATTTCCGACCTGTTGTAGGCAAAATGCAAAGCCACGAGCTTTTCCTTCTTGATCCTCTCACAGAAGGTCGCGTAACTCGTATGATCCAGAGCAACAAAACTGAAGTCAAGGCACCAGAATACTTCTTCCGAAAAGAATCCCTGGCGAATATCAACCTTTTAGAACATGCTGCTACCCCTGATGCACAAGAGATTATCGTTAAAGCAGATCGCTATAGAGGTGCAGACAAATGGGGCTGCGATATGAAAGTCATGGATTTACAAAGAGAAGAAGCTGGAGTCAAGCTCCTGGCAGAAAGCGAATTCAGGCTGGCAACTAAAGTATATAGAGACAACACAGTCACCTTCAAATCTTTTGTACAATTCCTCTCTCCCAAACAAGATCAGGGTAAAAAAATGCTCATGGATGGTCAGATATACTGGATGTCCTTCCCTGATACACAAAATCTGGTTCGCATAACTCCCTCCCAAAGACTGACAGGACAGGCAACAGCAGCCGATATTGCTTCTACCAACTTTTCTACAGACTATGAAGGAAAAGTATTAGGAATGGAAACGGTTCTGGGCAAAGACTGCTATAAGCTAAAACTGACTGCTAAACATGAAAATACAGCCTATGGCTCTCTGGATTATTGGGTAGAGAAAAACAGCTATGAACCTGTCAAGGTAGACTATTTTGCTATCAGTGGAAAAATGCTGAAAACAGCTTTCTTCCGTGATTTAAAAATGTCTCCTGCTATGGGTGGTGTAAAAGTCCATGAACTCTTTATCGTAGATCCTTTGCTGGAAGGTCATGTTACCCGCATCATCTACAGCAATATGGTACCTGAAGATAGACCAGACCATTTTTTCAGCAAAGAAACCTTCTCTAAGCTCAATCTTGCTGTAGCACCTGTTGAAGTAACTCCTTTGCAGATTATCAAAGCAGCAGATCAATACAGAGGGGCAGAAAACTGGGCATTCGATATGACCATTCTGGATATCAAGAGAGTAGGCGAAGAGGTAAAAGAATTGGGTCGCAATGGTTTTTCCAATGTGGCTAAGGTTTTTAATGAAAGCGATGACCAGGTCAGAAAATGCCTATGCCTTTTTACCAGCCCTGAATCTGAAGTGGGCAAAAAAATGCTTATGGATGGGCAGATATACTGGCTGTTCTTCCCCACCACAAAAAATCTTGTCCGCATCACTCCTCAGCAACGTCTGGCAGGCCAGGCAACGGCAGCCGATATTGCTTCTACCAACTTCGAGTATGATTACAATGGCGAATTTGGTGAGCCAAAGGAAGAAGTTGTCCTGAAATCTCAGTGCTATAAACTTGTGCTTACCAGCAAAGCCAATAAAAATGTCGCTTATCATAAACTCCATTATTGGGTAGAAAAAGAAAGCTTCCGTCCTATCAAAATCGAATATTTCACAGACAGTGGTAAGCATCTAAAAACAGCATTCTATCGTCAATTCGAATCTGCGGAAGGTATGAATGGACAAATCAAGGCACACGAACTCTTCATCCTTGATCCAGTAGAAGAAGGACGCGTGACTCGTTTGCTCTATAGCAACATCCGCCACAAAGACAATCCTGATTTCTTGTTCAGAAAAGAACAAATGGACAAATAATTCTATTTTAAAAAAAAGGCGAGCCTTGGCTCGCTTTTTTTTTGGGTATATAATTTTTTATAATATACTGATAACGGCCATAAACTAAAAAAATAGAATTAACCACAGAGGGCACAGAGATTTCTTAACTTTTGAACCACGGATAAACACAGATTTCTCTATCCTTAATTATCAAAGAGCAAAGAAGGCTGCGTAAGTCCTATATTTTAATCTAGCCCTGGAATTATAAAAAAAAATAGATTAATATCATGATGAAATCTTGCAAAATTTTCTTTAAAAATTATAATTGTCATACATCAAAAGATTTTGGGTACAAGATTTCGGGATGAGTTTCCTACTCAGGAGAACAAATAAATGCAAGAATATTTCCAAAAAGTCAGCAAATGTATGGCTTATATGATGGCCCCAATAGCTCAAGGAATATGGGAAAGCGAAGGAAAAAATGGAATAGAGCATGTGGTAAACATTCTTCAGGAAACTTTTCATTCAAGTGCTATTTTGCCACAAGCATTATTGGAATCTTATGACAAAGCTTTGAATACAATAGAACTAAGCCTGATTGGCCCATCATTGTATGATAAAGTAAAAGGATTTGCAGAAAGGTTCCGTCAGGAAATTCTCTTTCCAGCATTGAAAGAAAGCAAGGAAAATGAAGAAAAGTTTATTACAAAATGCCTTTGGGAAATCAAAAAACTGAGAAGAGAAAAAGTCTTCCAGATCCAAGAAAAAGATATAGAGCAGCTTTCCATTGATGTTGCCTGTTATATTGTCCAAGATACAGCTACTTTGCTTGCACTCAAGCAGCAGGCAAAAAAATCCGCCCAGGAACTTGTTCAAATTTTTTCTCCTGATTTCTCGGCATTATATTATCTTTTAAACTACGAAAATCTCTTCGTTGGCTGCCCTTCCATGTATTTTGGGATTTCTTTGCAAAGCGATGAAAAACTATTTCGTTTATTTTATCTAACAAATCGATATGGACTTCACTATGAATTAGAAAAAATTACCACAAAAATACAGATAGCTAAAGAAATAAGAGACAGAGATTTATTCCGAACCTTAAGCGAAGCCAAGCAAACCTTACTACAGATCGAAGATGAACTTTCCTTTGGACTAGAGCATGTCAAAGAAGAAGTCATAGCTATTTTAACAGAAGACTTTATCCAATGGGAAGGTTATTTCAATGAGATTGTAGAAAATTATCATTTGCTTTCTAGCTTGAGCAAAGAAGCTATTGTGGAGATAGGCAAAGCAAGCGATACTGAAGATTCAACAAATATCATGGTGGAGGTTGAGAAGCTCAAGGAAGAAATCACGGAATTCAAAAGGCAACGTGGTATCAAATCACAGTCCAAGCTATCAGATTCTTTTGCAATAAGGCCTGCAGAAAACAATAAAGTAAAGGAATTTTTCCACCGTTTTCAAAATTTTCAGGAACAGACAGATCCAGAAAATCTTCTGAATTTACAGATAGAGTTAGGAAGTTTGCTCACTGCCATAGGGCATACGGAAGAGGCAGAAAAAATTTTGCAAGAATCGCAAAATATGGTGTTGGATACTGCATTGAAAGCAGTCATTGCATACAATCGTTTCATCAATTTCACACAAGGTGGCGATTTCAAATCGGCATATACGGTATATATGCATTCTATGGATTTAAGCGGGAATGCATTGCAGTTATTTGAAACCAGAAAATATCGCCCTCAGCAAATTTTAGGCGCAGGCGGTTTTGGCGTTGTATTTTTGTGTCTGAGCAAAGTATGGGGGCCTGTGGTAGTAAAGTCTCTTCTTCGTCCTGAGTCGGATGTCAATACAGTTATAGAAAACGCAAAATCTTTAGCGAAAACGGATTCTCCTTATATCATAGGGCTTAAAGACTATGGGTATCTGGATTGGGAAAATCAGGAAAAGCCTTTTATTGTCATGGACTATTTTTCTGGAGAAAATTTACAAAGCTATATCCAGAATAATGGGCCTTTTCCTGTAGAAAAAGCACTTAAGATAGCGAGTGCTATTGCCTCTGGGTTGAAAGAAGCGCATGAAAAAGGTGTGATTCATCGGGACCTGAAACCAGCCAATATTCTTTATCAGGAAGACGATGAAGGATTCGAGCTGAAAGTGATTGATTTTGATCTGGCTATGCAAGGTAAAGATTTACAGGAACTTGCTATATCCATCAGAGCTACAGCAGAGAAAAGTGTTCTAGGACAGGCAATTACAGGAACTATGCGCTATGCTCCTCCCGAACAGATGGGGGAAAGTGTAGATGGCAAAGTTTGGGAAATAGCACCCTATAGTGATATTTTTGCATTCGCACGAACTTTGAAATATATACTATTCGGGACACTGGACCCACATCCAAGAGACTTGAGGAAATTTAGCGATGAAAAATTGCTGGATTTGATCGGAGATTGCGAGGCCAAAAATCCCACGCAGCGTCCTCAGAATTTTGCTCAAGTTCTCAAAAGGCTGGAGCCTATCCAAAATTCTCAATTGTCTATCGATACGATTGTCGCGCCTAAAAAACAAATACTTTCTTCTCTGGCAACAGAAGAAGAGCCTCTCTATTTTCCTGAAAAAACAGGAATTTCTTTAGCTCAGGCTATTCAGGAGATCCCAGAAGAAGAGCTAGGGAACAATGGAGAAGAAGAACTCTTTGCTATACTCGAAGAAGTCCCTGGCAGCAAATACCCTTCTGGATATTTGCTGGAAGTGAAAAAGATGGGATTTCTCAAAAAGGGTGTCGTGATACAAAAAGCAGAAGTCATTATAAGTGCAAGAAAAGATTTCGATACAATAGAATATCCACAAAACATAGAAAATCCGTTCAAAGAGCTGGAATCCTTTGATCTGCGCGAAGAGAGTCTTGATGATTATTTTGTCATTATCCAGGAGCCTCATCCAAGCATCGCAGAAGGAGAAGTCATCCGTCTTATTAGCAAAGGTTTGATTGTAGGCAGGCAGGTGCAATATAAAGCTAAAATTGTAGTAAGCTCAGGCCTGTCGGCTAAGACTTCTAATTCTTCTGAATTTCATTTTCCTTCAGCAATGGGGCTTACATTAGAAGAAGTCTATACAGAAATCCAGGATAAAATAGAAAATCCAGAAATGATGGAATATGCTATCCAGGTGGATAGTGAGCAGTACTCAACTGTTCCTGCCAAGACAATTTGCAATGTCCTTACAGAAGGGATTATTCGAAATGGCAATTTAGAACAGGCTGCACTTGTTGTTTTGAGCAAAGGGAAAAAGCTAGAAGCTTCTACGTTGAAAAATCCTGCAATAGATTTAAAATCCCAGCTAAAATCAGCGAAAAGCTCCAAATCCAAAACGATTTCTCAAAAAATTACTACTAAATCCTCCATTCCGCATATTCCCAAAAAGAAAATCATGACTGCCAAATTGGAGGCATTGGAGATTCCTGGGTTTACTTTTTTGCAACAAGGAAACTATACCTGTGGAAAGCAAGAGCAAACAGTAAATGAATATTTGCATGAAGGTACAGGAATGGAATTTACTCTGATTTTAGGGGGAGACTTTACTATGGGCGGAAAAATTCCAGGAGAAAATGCCCATAGTGTAACGCTTTCTCCTTATTTGATGGCAAAATACCCTTGCACCCAGGAACAATGGGAAAGAATTATGGGCAACAATCCTTCCTATTTCCACGACGAAAAGAACCCTGTAGAATGGATATCCTGGAAAGACTGCCAGGAATTTTGCAATCGAACGGGATTGCAATTGCCAACAGAAGCCCAATGGGAATATGCCTGCAGAGGGAAAAGCCAGTCTCTCTATTGCTTTGGTGATGATATATCTTTGCTAGAAGACTATGCATGGTATGATAAAAATTCTTCAGAAAAAACACATTGTGTGGGAGAAAAGAATCCTAATGCAATGGGATTATATGACATGCATGGCAATGTATGGGAGCTTTGCTGTGATTGCTGCGACTGGCAAAATAACCAGGCGATTACAGATACCTATGTAAACGAAATAAAAGATCCTATATGCAATGATGGAAGCAATAGAATTGTAAGAGGAGGATGCTGGTATTTTCCCGCCTCGTATTGCAAAAGTGCGATGAGATACAGCGTTTCTCCCACAGACCGTCTTTCTTGCGTAGGTGTCCGTTTTTGTAGCATAGTCAATTTGGACAATTAGATTTTTCCATAGAATGAAATAGATTGTAGGCGCAGGGTTGCGCCAAAAAGTCGTGTCTGCTTAAAAGCCGAACGCCAGCGCAATCCTGCGTCTTTGCTCAATACTTTTTTTGATCCACCAACTTTAAAATAGGAACGACAAAGAATGGAAAGAAAAGTAGTCTTTACCAGCGGTTATTCTTCCTCTATCAGCCCCACAAAAGATTTTGGAATCAAAGAGTTTCCGCCTGCCTATCCTCCCCTGCTCAAAGATACATTAGAAAATTTTTGTTGTGCTCAGGCATTTTTGCAAAAAAAAGGCTTAAAGCATATCGTTCTTTTGGCGCATGAAGCAAGCTTCAAAGAAGCACCTCTTGTGTCTATTTTTTTTGCTTCTCTGGAATACGATATAAAAGATCATGAAAACCGTCCGTCTTTTAGGCTATCAGGCAATCTTTTTGTGCGTCCAGAAAATAGAATACAAAATCTTTCCTGGACGATTCTGCCTATAAGCTATGGAGAAGAGGAAAAATGGCAAAATTTCTGTAAGGAAAGTAGCTCTCTGGAACAAGCTTACGAAATATTGAAATCCAGACCAGAATTTCATCTATATCAAAAAAGTTTACAAGACATTACTCATTACAAAAAGCAAGCTCTTGTGTATAAAAAATTTCTATTCTTTCTTTTTTTTGTTGGTATTCTTTTATTTGGTTTACTCTATTGGCAAGAGAACAAGATAAACCAACTACAGCAAGAAAAACAGCATTTCTTGGTAGAGAAAAATAATGAACAAGAATCCAGAGAACGCCTGAAAATATATCAAAAAAAACTGGAAAAATTTTATGATGATATAGTAACTACAATCCCTGATAGACTTTGGGAAAATACAATTGGCAAAGAAAACAGAGAAAGGCTCAACAGATTTAACATCAAGGAAGCACAAGAAATTGAATTTACTAAAGATGCAAATCCTGAGAACAACCCTTTTACAGCCAAAGCGTTTTTAAAAGCCATCCTTTTATATAAAAAAGATTTGCAAACCGAGATTGATAAAATAAAAGACCAGACAAACACAAAATAAATTTCTATCCTTTACAAACAGACTAAATTTTGTTATAAAAAGAAAATTTTCAAAAATATATAAAAAAGGAGTTTAAATTATCTATGGAAATTGCCACTATTCAGGAAACCCTCAATAAAGATCAGGGAACCAATTGCCCTGCTTGCGGACACTTTGCTGGAGTCTATGAAAACTGCCCTCGTTGCGGGACACATCTTCCCAAAAGAACTTCCTTGAAGTTCTTTAAATATTTTTCCCTGGTTCTTGGAATCGGAGGACTTTTTTTTCTTTATTTATGGGTACTCCATCGAGATCTTCCCAAAATCCAGGTAAAAAATATCACAGAAACAATGAATTTTGCCTATGTAGAGATGTCTGGAACCGTTACAAAAGAACCCAGAGTCTATACAGATGAAAATAAAAAAGTAGAATCCCTTTCCTTTTCTTTTAATGATGGGACAGGGGAAATCAGGGCAATGGCTTACAGGCACAACGCCCAGAAGCTCATTGACCAGAAAAAGCTCCCTCGTAAAGGCGACTACATCCAGATGAAAGGGCAGCTCAAGGTTAAAGCAGACCAGAATGTGAACATCATGCTCCAGGCAGCAGAGCAGTTTATTATCAAAAAAACTCAGGCGGAAACAGTTGCCCTAGAAAAGATCGACAAACAATACCTGAATAAGGACGTTACTGTTCAGGCGAAGATTGAATCCATAAGGCTTCCCAGAGAAGGCTCTAAACAACCTGTTATTATAGAATTGTCTTCTGCAGGAAAAAAATTGCCTTTGGTCATGTGGAAGAATGTTTATTCTGATGTAGAAGAAAGCATCTCTCCTGAAGCAGGCATGATGGTTTATGCCTATGCTTATGTAAAAGAACATCAAAACCGCATTCAATTGCAATTACAGCAAGCTCAGGATATTCGACTTGTTGTTCCTGAAGATTCGAAAGCAAAAGAAGAAATCCAGAAGGAAGAGGTGCTTCCTGAAAATAAACAAAACGAAAAACCTTTTGTAAAAAAATTCAGCCAGACTTTCAAGACAGAATTTGTACCTCAAATCCAGAAGATTACAGCCCAGGATAAAGAAAAATGGTACCAGATCGAAGGAACGATTGTAGACGTGAAAAAATTTAGCATGGGGCAAAAGATCCTTGTCAAAGATTCTACTGGAAAAATCGAGGTTATATTATGGGACAAAAGTTTCCAGGATGATCCTGTTTTGCAGAAGGTAAAAAATGGGATAAAGGTTAAAGTCGCTGGACGCGTAGATGCCTACAAAGACAAGCTACAGCTTCATCCTGCCCAGAGCGATCATTTAGAAATCTTAGGAGGAGAAGCTTCACAAAATGTCTTTAGTAGTCTGGATAAGATTACAAAAGACCATATAGATCAGACAATTACTCTCAAAGGGAAGGTTCTTCAAAAAACAAAGTTAAAACCAGGCACCAGTCTACTTCTTGGCGATGATACAGGAAAGATTGGAGTCATGCTCTGGGATCGCATTTTTAAAGAAGGCCAGATGATCTGGAACATTGAAGTCAACAAATGGATACAGGTTACTGGTTCCATCAATGAGCATAAAGGCAAATTGCAAATCCAACCTCTTAGCGAAGAAGATATCAAGATTCTGGATAAAGCTCCTGATATCACACCAAAACAAAGCAGCCTGCCAGAAAAAAAATCCGAGCCAGCAAAAGACAATTCGAAAGAGCCCAAATATTCTCAAAAAAATAAACAGGATACTCTCAAGGAGTTCAAAGAAGTCGTTCCCATACCAGAAGAAGAAAAAAAGCTGGAAAAAGCCTATCTGGATTTTGTTGCCTACACAACAAAAGATCATATTGGGAAGATTGTACCCTCTAGCGGATTCATCCTGGAAAAAGAAACCATCCCCAATGTTGGAGTGAAGTTCGTCTTCCAAGATCGTTCAGGAAGAATCGACCTTCTTCTGCCACAAGAACGCTTTCAAAATAGCCCATACTATCAAAATCTGGACAAAGGCTATGGTATCTGGATGCAAGGCAAAGTCATTGAATACCAGGGCAAGCTGATGCTGCAACCCAGAGGCGATGCTGACTTCAAGATCGAATCTCTGCCAGGGGCTAAGGAAGAAAAAGCACAGCCTAAAAAAGAAGAAAAACTTCAAGAAGATATAGAAGAAACATCGAATGTAAAAATTTCGGAAGAAACAGTAGGCCAGACTGTTACCATCAAAGGAAAGCTGCTCCACCTGAAGGATATCAAAGGAGCAAAACGTCTGGTGGTCGCTGGCAATTTTGGAAAAATAGATGTTATCCTGGCGAAGGATATTTTTGATTCTATGCCTCTTTGGGAAAACGTCAAACCAGGAAATTTACTAAAAGTGACAGGACAGGTCAAAAAATTTCAGGAACGCTTTGAAATCAAACCAGAGCAAAAGGATTCGGTGCAAATCGTTTTAGCAGGCAGCTCCAGACAACAGCAACAAGAAGAAAAAGCCATAGAAATTGCCAAAATTTCTGATGCCAATAGCTATGAAGGCAAAAAAATTTCTCTGAAATCTACGGTAATCGAAAGACAGCTAATGCCTGCTGGCTTTGAAGCTTCCTTGAGAGACGATAGTGGCATGGTAAAGCTCTTCGCTAAAGAATCGCTTTTAAACGATTTGAGCAAATGGAAAAACTGCACTCCTGGCAGCAAGGTTCAAGTTATTGCCAGAGTCAATAAAGGAAGAGACAGAATCCAACTGGATTTGCAAAGAGAAGAAGATTTCCAGTTGCTGGAAAAGGGAGAAACCGATCCTTTACAAAAACCTGTCATAGGCGACCAACCTGCTCAAGATTGGGCAAAAGAAAATAAGGAATAAGAATTAAATACGTTCCACATTTCCTCCCGCAGACTCAAGCAGATGCTATTAACATAGCACTGCTTAGCCTGCACAGGCTTTTCTTCTTGTATACTGATTGCGTTATAGAAGTTCAACCTTACTAAGTAGAACAGAAAAGTTACAAATTTTCACCACAAAGAGTACTTTAGGAATCGGAATTAAATAAGTTCCCCATTTAGACGATAAAGATAACGATAACGATTAAGATTAAGATTAAGATTAAGAATCGTAGTCCGATTCGTTATCATTATCTTAATCTTAATCGTTATCGAAATTTTTGTGATTTCCCTTTAATTTAGGGATACACAGAAGTAAAATTTACATAACAAGCTGTCTTGTATTCAATTAAAAATGGGGAAGTTATTTAATTCTCATCGCTTAGTATCTCTTCGTGTCCTTCGTGGTGAATTTTTTTTTTGAGCCAGGGTTATCCTGGTCAGGAGGGTAGTATGAGGAGATTTTGTGTTTTATGTTTGCTTTTTTATAGCTTTTTCCTTCTTGCTCAAGAAGAGGCTATAGAAGCAAAACAAGTACAAGAAAAATATGAAAATGCACTTCAACGGATTACACATCAAAGAAACTGGCCTGCTGAAAAAGAGCTAAAAAAATATATAGTTCTCTTTGCACCTGGTTTCCTTTCCAATAGTTTTACAGAAACCTTTCTGGAATACTGCATCAAACAAGATATTCCAGACTCGGTTAAACTGGCACTACAAAAATTTTTGCCTGAAAAGATCAAACAGCTCAGGCTTGGAGATTACTACCACGATCAAATAAAATTCCTCCAGTCCAAAGGAATCGAATCCTGTTTCCTGAAATTCGAATCAGAAGCCGATCCACAGACCAATGCCCTGGATATTCTCAAACAACTTATGGCAAAAACATCTCACAAAAAGGCAATTTTAATAACTCACAGCAAAGGCGGAGTGGATACAGGAGTCGCTCTTTGTGGATGGATGCAGCTCCAGTTGGGCATGGAAAAAGAGAGCAATTCCTTAAAAGATCAAAATTTTCTTTCTCAAGTCAAAAATATAGTATGCTATCAGGGAATCTTCTACAAATTGGAAGACAGGGTAGCTGGATGGGTGGCCCAGGAATCTGCTTTTCGTGGCTCCCCCATTGCCGATGCTGTTGTAAAAGGGAATTCTGCTTTTTCTGGGTTAGCCTATGCTTTATTGCGTTTTCTGGGAGGGAATGAGAAATCCCTGCTATCTCTTGTTCAGGAAACAAGGCAGCAATGGATACAAAAAAACAAACAATATCTCCAGAATGTCGTACAGACAATCCCTACGATTTCTGTTTGTGCTTATAAAAAAAACCCTGACGGTATCTATTCTCTGGGAGATGCTGTCCTAAAGCTCAAAATCAAAGAATACTTTGACACTTTTCTTGCCCCTGTCAGAAATTTTATGCACAAAGATGGGATAGACAGCGATGGTCTGGTGCCCTGGAAAAACGCTATCATAGATGGAAGTGAATACATTGTTTTTGACAACATGGATCATGCTGCACCTGTGATGGATAATCTGGTAAGCAACATAGACCGTATCCAATTTCTAAAAACTCTTTTGCAGATGGTTTTAGACGAAAAATTGCTAGAAAAATAATTTCTTGATGGAAGGGAAGAAGTTATGGGAAATATCTTAAAAGAAAAAAATCTAAAACGCTATTTGCAAGACAAAAGCAGTAAACACTATAATCCAAAAGCCCAGGAGTTTATAGAAATCTGGGAAACATCCCCTGGCTTGAACTATTTTACATCTTTACATGATTTTTTAGTCTCTCAAAATGTTTACACTCGCAGCGCAATGGATGGATTACTTTTAGAAATTCCTTTTGACCCTATGCTTCGTTCTCCAGGGCTTCCCTTTCTTTCTTATATTGAAAAAAATACTTCTTATAAAATCGTAGAAAATTTTGCTTCTGGTGGGATGGGCAGTATTTATAAGGTATTGGACCAACATACTAAAATTTTCTATGCTTTAAAAATTCTTCTTCCTCCTGTTAGCAGCGATCATTTTCCCGTGGAAGAAATCCAGTACCGCTTTCAGAAGGAAGCCCAAATCATTTCCCGCCTTTCTCATCCCAATATAATAAAATGCAAAAATATTTTTTCCTGCCAAAACCAGATCGCCATTTTTTTGGAATGGATAGAAGGTCCTAATCTCAGCCAATGGATAAAAAAATATGGGACTCTGGACGAATGGAAGACAATTGATCTAGCCATAGCCATCGCTCAGGCCATCGCCTACTATGAACCTCTAAGCCTGGTGCATCGCGACATCAAGCCTGCCAATATCCTTTTTCCCATAGGAAGTCAGCCTAAGCTAGCTGATTTTGGACTTGCCAAAATATTGAATGAAGAAGAATCCCAGAAAACAAGGGATGGTGAACCGTTGGGAAGCTTTTCTTATTGTTCTATGGAGCAGGCAAGAGGCGACTGGAAGCTTCTGGACATACGCTCCGACATCTATTCTTTAGGGGCGAGTCTGTTTTTCTGCCTTTTAGGAGAAGAACCTTTTCCAGCACGTACATGGTTTGAAGTATGCGAGCAGTTTCAAAAAAACAAAAGAATTCTTGCCTTTAAAAAAAGCAATTTGAATATCTCTCAGAAAACTTCGGATACACTTCTGAAAATGATAGCCAATGAACCCCAGGATCGCTATCAAAGTGCAAAGGAATTGCTTGCAGATCTCCTTTCTTTACGGGAATGGCAAACCTTACGTTTTCATTCTGATAAATCCAAAAATATGGATATTCTTACACAAATGGAATCCAAAGAAGGAATGATTGCCAAGAGCTATCTGGAATATGTTGTATATTCTGCAAAAGGAAAAAGACTCGCCCTGGTTCGCAAAATGGGAGACGAATTTTATCTCAAGGCAGATTCTCCTTTTTGCGTCGGGACAGTGACGACAATGGGAGAAAAGAAAAATTTTTGCTCTCTTACTATCCCTGGAAATATCTGGTATCCTGTCCTCCCAGAAGATTGGATCAATCTGAAAAACAGCGATGAAAATACCTGGTTTACCATATTGAAATACTATTCTTCCAGCAAAAAAAGTTCTGATACCTGGGAATTGAAGATACTGGATAGTGAAGAAAGCTATAAAATCCGCATAAGCAAGCAAAATACATTACAGCTTTTTCCCTCCGATGTAGCTTTGCCTGAAGCAGAAGAGGAAAAAATCGACATCGACATTCTAAGCACATTAAAAGAAGAAGAACAAAGTCTTTATAGCGGCAAAATCTTGCCAGAAAAAGACCTGAAGGTAGAAATCATACAAACCTTTTCCGAAGATCATACTCATATCGAGAAAAAATTCACGCCTAAAAACGAAATCATCATTGGTAGAAATCCCGATTGCTGTGACCTTGTCATCAAGCTTCCTTTTAAATCGCAACAAGATTTAAACTATATAAAGATGTGGAAAATCAGCAAAAGGCATCTTGCCTTAATCGTAAAAAATCGAGAACTCTATGCAATGGATATGGAGAGTACGAGAGGAAGCAGTATTAACCAAACTCCCATGAAACCCAAAGAACTATACCGTGTGAATGGCCTTTGCCAGATTCTTCTGGGAGATGTTACCCTCCAGCTCAAACCCATTTCCCATTAGACAGATAGTCCCCTTTAAAAAAGAATAGATAATTAGAAAAATTGATTGACAGAAAAAAAAAATTCCCTACAATAAGGGCTAAAATGAGGATTTTAAAAACTTTTGTTCTGGTCAAAGTGTTGTTGAAACCGCACAATGGAGCAGATGCTATCTTATAGCACTGCTCATTTTGCACAGGATCACTTTGACTATTACAGATTTTAAAAACTTTGGGAATCTACTATTGCATGGCAAGAAGAACTAGAAAATCCTGTTTTGCAGGCAATAGAAAAAATTTTATTGTATATAGATTTATGCTCTATCCCATCTACTTCCTATCATAAATACAAATCTGGAGGTATTTTAATGAATAAGGTCACTATTGACGGCAATGAATGCGCTGCGTATATTGCGCATAAAACAAATGAAGTCATTGCTATTTATCCTATTACTCCTTCTTCCACTATGGGAGAGTTGTCAGATGCCTGGTCGGCTGAAGGGAAAACCAATATTTGGGGAACCATACCTAAAGTAGAAGAACTGCAAAGCGAAGGTGGTGCTTCTGGTGCTGTGCATGGCGCATTACAGACAGGTGCTCTGACCACTACTTTTACAGCATCCCAAGGGCTTTTGCTCATGATTCCCAACGCTCATAAGATCGCTGGCGAGTTGAATCCTACTGTATTTCACGTTTCTGCCCGTACTCTGGCAGCCCATGCTCTTTCGATTTTTGGCGATCACAGTGATGTCATGGATTGCCGTGCCACTGGATTTGCTCTTCTGGCATCTGGAAGTAACCAGGAAATCATGGATCTCGCTCTTGTTGCACAAGCAGCCACGCTGAAATCCCGTATTCCCTTTATCCATTTCTTCGATGGCTTCCGCAGCTCTCATGAAGTGCAGAAGGTAGAGGAAATTCCAGATGAACAAATCAGGGCTATGATTGATGATGAAGATATTTTTGCTCACAGAAAAAGAGCACTATCTCCAGACCATCCTGTCATTCGTGGCACAGCCCAAAATCCCGACCACTTTTTCCAGGCAAGAGAAACCGTAAATCCTTTCTACAATGCCTGTCCTCAAATCGTACAGGACATGATGGATCGTCTGTATAAAGTCGTTGGCCGTCGCTATAATCTTTTCGATTATTTTGGCGCACCTGACGCAGAGAGAATCGTCATTATCATGGGAAGCGGTGCTGAAGCAGTCCATGAGACAGTAGAATATCTTATGGAGAGAGGCGAAAAAGTCGGAGTTGTTAAAGTTCGTCTGTACAGACCTTTCTCTATTTCCCATCTGCTGAATGCTTTGCCCAAAAGCGTTAAATCTATCGCGGTTCTGGATCGTACTAAAGAGGCTGGAAGTACTGGTGATCCTCTGTATCTGGATATTGTCAATGCTCTTTATGAAGGCAAGGCTCAAGGTAAAGTCCAAAGCATTCCTACTATCGTAGGCGGACGCTATGGCCTTTCTTCCAAAGAATTTACTCCTGCTATGATAAAGGCAGTTTTTGATGAAATCAAAAAAGATGCTCCTAAAGCCCATTTCACGATTGGTATCAACGACGATGTAACCCACACAAGTCTTCCCTATGATCCTTCTTTCTCAACAGAGGACAAAGGCGTATTCCGAGGCTTATTCTACGGACTTGGTTCTGATGGAACAGTCAGTGCCAATAAAAATTCCATCAAAATCATTGGTGATTCTACAGAAAACTATGCTCAGGGCTATTTCGTGTATGATTCCAAAAAAGCAGGTGCTGTTACTGTATCTCACCTTCGCTTTGGCAAAAAGCCCATTCGCTCCAGCTATCTGATTACCAGTGCCAACTTCGTCGCATGCCATCAATGGGCATTCCTGGAAAAATACGATATGCTCAAAGACGCTGCGCCCCATTCTATTTTCTTGCTCAACAGCCATTATGGCCCACAGGAAGTATGGGATCATCTGCCTAAAGAAGTGCAGCAAAGCATCATTGAAAAAGAAATCAAATTCTATGTAATCGATGCTTATAAAGTAGCCAAAGAAACCAAGATGGGTGTTATGATTAATACCATCATGCAGACATGCTTCTTTGCTATTTCCAATATTCTTCCCAGAGAAGAAGCCATACAATGCATCAAGGATGCCATTTATAAAAGCTATAAAGCCAAAGGCGAAGAAGTTGTAAAAACCAACTGGGCAGCCGTTGACAAAACTTTGGAAAATCTCCATACTGTAGAGTATCCTAAACAAGTCACAAGCCAGTTCTCCCGTCCCCCTATTTTTGGTGCCAATGCTACAGAGTATGCTAAAGACGTACTGGGCCGCATTATGCAAAGAGAAGGCGATAGTTTGCCTGTCAGCGCATTCCCTTGCGATGGTACATTCCCTACTGCCACGACACAGTATGAAAAACGCAACATAGCTCTGGATATACCCCTTTGGAATAAAGACCTTTGTATCCAATGCGGAAAATGCGCTATGGTATGCCCTCACGCTGCCATTCGAACAAAAGTCTTTGCCCCTGAAAATCTCCAGAATGCACCTGCAAGCTTCCAATATGCTGATTGCAAAGGCAAAGATTTCCCTGAAGGCTGGAAGTTCACCGTACAGATTGCTCCTGAAGATTGTACTGGATGTACATGCTGCGTAGAAATTTGCCCTGCTAAGGACAAAACTGAGCCCAAGAAAAAAGCCATCAATATGAATCCTCAGATGGAGAATCGCGAAAGAGAAAAAGTCAACTACGATTTCTTCCTTTCTCTGCCAGAGGTAGATCGCAGCAAAGTCAAAATCGATACAGTAAAAGGCTCTCAGCTCTTGCAACCTCTCTTTGAGTATTCTGGCGCATGCGCAGGTTGTGGTGAAACTCCTTATGTAAAGCTCTTGAGCCAGTTGTTCGGAGACAGAGCCATCATAGCGAACGCTACAGGATGCTCTTCTATTTATGGTGGAAACCTTCCTACAACACCCTATTGTAAAAATGCCCAGGGGAAAGGTCCTGCCTGGTCTAACTCTCTGTTTGAAGACAACGCAGAATTTGGATTTGGCTATCGTCTTACCATAGACAAGCACAAAGAATTTGCTCAGGAACTGCTTACCAGACTCACTCCTCAGATTGGAGAAGAGCTTGTAAATGCCCTGCTCAAAGCTGATCAAAGCACAGAAGGCGGAATCCAGGAGCAACGTGAAAGAGTCGAGCTTTTGAAGAAAAAATTGGAAGGCATAACCACAAGTGAAGCAAAACACCTGTATTCTCTTGCTGATTTGCTCGTGAAAAAGAGTGTATGGATCGTTGGTGGTGATGGATGGGCTTATGATATTGGTTACGGTGGATTGGATCACGTTATTGCATCAGGCAAAAAGGTCAATCTCTTGGTTCTGGATACAGAAGTCTATTCCAATACAGGCGGACAGATGTCCAAATCTACACCCATTGGGGCCGTTGCCAAATTTGCAGCAGCAGGAAAACCTCGACCTAAAAAAGATCTTGCCATGATGGCTATGAGCTATGGCAGCGTTTATGTAGCCAAAATAGCTATGGGCGCAAGCGATGCTCAATGCGTTAAAGCATTCCTCGAAGCCGAGGCCTATAATGGACCTTCTCTGGTAATTGCCTATTGCCATTGTATTGCACATGGAATTAACATGAGCAAAGGCTTCCAGCAGCAAAAGATGGCTGTGGAAAGCGGATATTGGCCACTCATGAGATTCAATCCTGATAACATTGCTAAGGGTGAACCTCCTTTGAAACTTGATAGCAAAGAGCCCAAAGTAGCTCTCAAAGACTACATCTATCAGGAAAACCGTTATAAAATGCTTACCAAATCCGATCCAGAAACAGCAAAACAACTTTTGGCTCTTGCAGAAAAAGAAGTAGCCAATCGTTGGAACCTGTATAAACAGATGGCAGGGATTTGCTGGGATCCCAGTACTAAAAAAGTAGAAGAACACCACGAAACCATGTAGGTAAAATCTAGCGTGACGGATGATGAATCCGTCACGTATCTTTTGATAGTTTGAAAGGATTTAGTTTTATGGCAACACAAGAAAATCTGGCAGCAGCATTTGCTGGCGAAAGCCAGGCCAATCGTAAATATTTAGCTTTTGCCAAAAAGGCGCAAAAAGATGGCTATCCCCAGATCGCTAAATTGTTCAGAGCCTCTGCCGAAGCAGAAACAGTTCATGCCCTGGCTCATTTCAAAGTAATGGGCGGAATCAAGACAACAGCAGAAAACCTTCAGGCTGCTATGGATGGGGAAAGCTATGAATTCACCAACATGTATCCTAAATTCATTGAAGAAGCTAAAAAAGAAAAGAACGCAGCAGCAGAAAAATCCTTCCAGAATGCCTCTGACGTAGAAAAAATTCACCACAAACACTATGAAGCAGCATTCCAATCCCTCAAAGAAGGAAAAGACATGCCTGCCTCTCCTATCTATATTTGCGATATTTGTGGAAACACAACGATGGATGGAATTCCTGATACATGCCCTGTTTGCGGTGCAAAAAAAGAACATTTCATCGAAATTCAATAATTTGACAATGGTATATCAAAAAAAAATAGCCTCCTTTGGAATATAGTTTAAAATATTTTACTGCTTTTAAGGAAAGAATTTGAGGACGTTTTCGTGTAACGCCCTCAAATGGCTTTTTTATCTATAGAAAATTCAAGTCACAACCTTTGTCTGCTTGTAGTACTGTTTCTGCATACAATTTTGCCCAACCGCGTTGAGGAAGAGAAGGCGGAATCCATTTCTTCTGACGTTCTTGAAATTCTTTTTCATTTATCTGCAAAGATAGCGTACCTTGTCGTAAATCTAGCACGATTTTATCTCCATTTTGAACAAATGCCAGAGGGCCTCCTATAGCACTCTCAGGAGATACATGAAGAACAACACTTCCATAGGAAGTTCCACTCATTCTTCCATCCGAAATTCTAACCATATCTGTAATACCCTGAGAAGCTAGATATTTTGGAATCGGCAAGCTTCCTGCTTCTGGCATTCCCATAGCTACAGGCCCAACATTTCTCAAAATCAAAATATCATCAGGCAAAATTCCCAGGCAAGGATCATCTATCCTTTCTGCAACATCATCGGGGGATTCGAAAATGATAGCACGGCCTTCAAAATATGTTTTTGTCGTATTCATTGCAGATCTTTTCATGATAGCTCCTTGAGGAGCCAAATTTCCATATAAAGCAATCAAGGCAGGCCCATACTTACATGGTTTCTCTATATCATAAATGACCTTTCCTGAAAAATCTGGAATCGTTTCTGTGATTTGGGAAATTGTTTTTCCTGAAACACCTTTATGCTGTGATTTCAGTTTCGATAGAAGCTTTTTCATCATCATCGGAACGCCACCTTCATGGTGGAAATCTTCCATATAAAAATTACCAGAAGGTTTGCAATTTGCGATTACTGGAATTTTATCTCCAAAATCGAGCAATTCCTTCAAACTCCAAGAAAAACCTCTTCTTCTTGCAATCGCTGACAAATGAATGACTGCATTGGTAGATCCGCCTAGTGCCATCAAAAGAACGACTGCATTGTAGAATGCTTCTTGAGTCATAATATGAGAAGGCCGAATATCTTGCATGTATAACTCTATCGCTTTACGTCCACTAGCTACACCGAAACGAAGACGTTCTCCACTTCCAGAAGGAGGAGATGCAGATCCTGGCAATGACATCCCTAATGCTTCACACATACAAGCCATGGTAGAAGCTGTTCCCATAACCATACAAGTACCAGCAGTAGGGCAGAGTTCTTTTTCAATTTGGGATATTTCATCAAAATCAATCTGTCCAGCTCTGTATTTTGCCCAATATCTTCTACAATCAGTGCATGCTCCCAATCTTTCATTTTTCCACATTCCTGAACGCATTGGTCCTACAGGAAGAATGATAGAAGGGATATCTATGCTGGCCATGGCCATCAATTGAGCAGGAAGTGTTTTATCGCAACCGCCTAACAAAACAACGGAATCCATAGGATGGGCACGAATCATTTCTTCTGTTTCTATGGCTAGCAAGTTTCTATATAGCATGGTAGTCGGAGACATAAGAATTTCGTGTAGGGAAGCAGTATGAAAAACCATAGGCAATCCGCCAGCTTCTAGTATGCCCCGTTTCACTGCTTCTATTAAAGATGGCATATCTCGATGACAAGGATTGTAATCTGACGATGTATCTGCGATTCCTACAATCGGACGACTCAAATCTTCTTTATCGTATCCTGCAGAAGCCAGAAATGTCCTACGCATATATTGGCTGAATTCAGGATCTGCATAGGATGTTAAATTTTTATATATTCCATTGCTTTTTTTTTTCATAATCCATTCCTACTATTTCTTTATTCCAGACGAATATTAATATATTTGGCTGTCGTATAAGCTTCTATCCATTCTGTACCGCCTTCTCGTCCCATACCCGATTGTTTCACGCCTCCAAAAGGTGCTTCTGGAGTAGATATCACCAGATTATTGACTCCTACCATACCGCAATCCAATCTTTCTGCAGCAAGAAATGCTGTTTTGGTGCTTTTTGTAAAAACATACCCCGCTAACCCGAAGGAGGTGCAGTTCGCTTTTGACAGTCCGTCTTCTAAATTTTGAAAAGAGGTAATCGGTGCTATTGGACAAAATGGTTCTTCATGCATAATGGTCATATCTTCTCGTATGCCTGTCAAAACCGTGGGCATATAGTAGTAACCTTTTGAAAACTCTTTTGGGACAAAGCCTCCATATTCGATACGAGCACCTTTACTGACTGCATCTGCTACAAGAGCTTGAGCACAGTCCTGTCTTTTGCGATTGGATAAAGGCCCTATATCTACTCCTGGATCTTTTCCGTTTCCTATTTTTAAAGAACGAGTTATTTCAGTAAATTTTTTTATAAATTTTGACAATACAGATTCTTGAACAAAAAAACGACTTGCAGAAATACATACCTGGCCGTTGTTTCTGTATTTACCTCGTGCACATTTTTCAGCAGCATCTTCTATATCGGCATCTTCAAAAACTAAAACAGCAGAATGTCCGCCGAGTTCTAAGGAGATAGGTTTTAGTTTCTCTGCACAAAGGCGTGCCAACTCTCTTCCTACGGGAACAGATCCAGTCAAAGAAACTTTTCTGATTACAGGAGAATCAATCAGGTGTCTGCTGACAAAGGGAGGATTTCCAGGAACCATACTGAGTACGCCTGATGGCAATCCTGCTTCTTTGGCCGCTTGTGCTAGAAATAGTGGAGATCTAGGGGCTTCTATAGGAGGTTTGACAATCACAGAACATCCCGCCGCCAGTGCTGGTCCTATTTTTCGTGCAGTCAACATAATCGGAAAATTCCATGGACTGAAGGCTGCTACAGGGCCTACAGGCTGTCGTAAAACCAGAATCCTGTGTTCTTTGCTATGTGCCTCTACTATTCGCCCATATATACGCAAGGCTTCTCCTGAATACCATTCATATTGTTCAGCAGAAGCATGTACTTCTGCACGTGCTTCTGATAATGGTTTTCCTTGCTCTTGTGTCAATGTTATGGCTATATCTTCTGAATTTTTTCTTAACCAATCTGCCATACGTGACAATAATCTACTTCTAGTCCATGCATCTGTTTCTTTCCATTGCTGGTATCCTTGCATAGCATCCGCTTCTGCTTTTTCTAAATCTTTTTGAGAGGCCATGGCTACAGTATCTATGACTTCTTCTGTAGCAGGATTGATAATTTCTGTTTTTTCTCCTGAAGAAGAATCTACCCATTCATTCGAAATAAAAAGCTGATTTGGGGCTTTCATTATATTCTTTCCTTAAATGATTTATGTTGAATCATATATGAAGATGGAGCATAAAAAATTACAATCCTATATCATGGCGCATTTTTTGAGTTGATTCTACCCAATTTCCGATATTCCATCTTCCAAAGGCCCCTAGACCTCCCAGAGGATCAGACCCATAATAAACAGGAACATGGATGAGAGAAAGTCCTGAATGAGAATATGCCTTTTCTAAAGAAGCTTGTAAAGATTCTACTGTAAATCCTCCATGAATACCAAGAACTCCTGAAACACAAGAAGCCATTGCTACATAGTCCACGGGGTGCAGATCCCATGTCGCAAATTCTGCCGCATATTGTGCTTGTTGTAAACTAGAAATCGCTCCCATGCGACGATTGTCCAGAAGAAGAATACAACTTTTGATGCCCAGGCTAGCCCCATCTATCAGTATTTGTGGATTCATAGTAAAAGATCCATCTCCTGTAATGGCAAGACCAAAGAATGGTTTAGAAGCCAGTGCATTTGCCAGAAGTGCAGATACTGCAAATCCCATATAACTGGCACCTGTTTCTGTAAAGGTCTTTCCAGGAGCTTCATCCATGGCAATTTGAAAACCATTTGCTTGAACATCTCCTGCATCGAAAAATGTTATCGCACCAGATTTTTTTGCCCATTCTAAAGCAGTATAAATTGCGGCAGGCTGGGTCAGAACATCTCGTTTCCAAACAGGATCGAACAAAATAGGATTTTGATATCTCTGATTTTTAAAAGCAAGCCATTCTTGTTTTTTTGCAAGACAATCTTGTCTCCATGCAAGGCGTTTTTCAGAATTGGTTTGAGCTGCTTTGAGTCTAGTGCATAGCAAAGATAACGTTGCTTCTGCTGTCCCTAATAGGGGTATGTTTTTTCCATAATGGTTTGCCATTTCTAGTTCAGGATGAATGCTGATGACATTTTGTACTTTTGGATAGCCTGTTCTACTACTATCAGATTGACAAACATATCGGGTTCCTACTGTTATGAGTAAATCTGCTTCTTCCATTGCATAATTTCCGCAGATTGATCCCTTGGACCCTCCAACTCCCATATTTCCAGGATGGCTGGCAGGGATAACTCCCGTGGCTACAGGAGTATGTACCAAAACTGCATGGATAGAGTCGATGAATTCTGTCAGTATCTTACCTGCAGATTTTCCTCCTCCGCCCACTTTGACGGTAATGCGTTCGGATTCTAAAATAGCTGAAATCGCTTTAGCGATGTTTTCTTGATCTGGAGCAAAGTTTGGTAAAGGAAAACAGGAAGGTTCTGGTAATTCTTGTAAATTGAAGTTTGCCATCATATACGGCTGAATATTCATAGGAAAAAGAAGAAAAAAGGGGCCTGGATTCCAAGGATGATCTACTGTATTCTGACCACGGCGAAGTGCGGTGGGAAGAGCTTCAGGAGTATGTAATGAATAAGCTTGATTCATGGTCTGAAACATTCTCAGGAAGAGAGATTGTTCTGATTTAGGAATTTGCTGCATATTTGGACCTTCGTCCTGGGTTGTTTCATCACCATAGATATACCAGATTCCAAGACTATTGCTAGCAGGAACTAAAGACCCTGCGAATGCTTGCATGGCTCCTGGCCCAATGGAAGTAAAAACAGCTGCTTTTTCTTTTGTTACCCATCGAAGGGCTGTAGCAGAATGAGAAGCTTCTGTTTCATGTCGGACAGGGATGACTTTGCATGCTCCAGCATTTTCATATATTCTAAGAATTTCTCCTAAATGAGTCAGTCCATGTCCGAAAATTCCTACATAAGTACGTACTCCTTGATTTAAAAGACCTAAAATCAGGGCTTCTGCTGCTGATAAACAAGTTTGTCCTTGTATTTCTTTTGCTTTTATTGCTTGCTGTATAGTTGAAAATTTTGCTAATGCCTTTGCACGATTTTGTATTTCTTTGTAATAGCACATCAAAATATCCATTATTCTACTAAAAATATTATTATTGCTGACATTTTCAAACTTTTGATTCTTGACATCAGTTATAAAGTTATCGAACGGTACGTAACTGAATCGAATCTTTTTAAGTGATCCAGTCCTTAACGTCTTTGTAGTTTCATGAAATCATTTTTTTCTGTGTTTCGCAGACAATACACGAGATGGTTTGTAATTTTTCTTTCCAGATTTCACTAAAGTTGTATTTTTCCTCTTCTAAAACATTTTTTGCTTTCCTGACTGCGATTTTGGTAAAGTCGTAGAATCCTGCTTTGAGAAAAGCATAGCTTGCGCGGGTGTAAAGCTCTAGCAAATGATCTGATGGATAAATTCGCTTGATAAAATCCACAAACGAATTTTCAGAGAGCTGTCCGATAATTTCTTCTCCAAACAAAAAGAAAGAACGAACCAGAATATCTCTTTCTTTATAAGGTGCAATGATTTTTTCCAACTCTTTCTGAGCGTTTTCCATTTTATGGGAAAGCTGAAATACTTTCAGCGGAAGACATATATGATATCCTCCTACAATGCTTTTATAGCGCGTCTCTGATTTAAATTCCATCAATTCTGGTGCTAAAACTCCTAGCTTGGAAAACTCGCTTTGTAAAATCGAAAGTTCATGGTATATATCTTGTATTCCATGATTGAAAGAATCATTACAATAGCATATTTGTTTAAACTGAGAGGAAAGCCTGATTAAGGGCTGGATATATTTTTCCTTCAGGTCTTCGATATTGTTAAGATTCAATAAGGAAAGAACTTCTTCTATGCTAAGAATTTCCATCAGGTCTGACTTTTTATTTTCTTTGACTTTCGAGATAATTTCTATCTTTTTTTTGAATTCCTGGTGTTCTTTTTGGAACAAAAGCATGGCCTGATAAAAATTTTCGATCATTGCCCATAAGATTTCTTCAACAAATTGTTTCATAAGATTTAAGATTCTTCTTGCTTTTTAGAAAAAATTTGTTAGGATATTATATTAATAATTTTTTGAAGTGCCTGTAGCTCAGTTGGATAGAGTGGCAGCCTCCGGAGCTGTAGGTCTTGGGTTCGAATCCCAACAGGCACGTTAAAAAAAAGCCCAGATAGAGAATCTGGGCTTTTTTTATTTTTTCCAACATAACCTGCCTAATGTAATTTTACTGTTTTTCCGAAGTTAATGATATTACCGCCTTTAGGATGTTGCTTGTGTTCAAATTCTTCCATAGTTTGCATAGTTTTGTGAAAAACTTTTTCATCATAGATAAATTTTCCATAGTCAGATATTTGAATCTTTAGATCCATGGAAGAGGGATTGATGACTACATTGTAAGATAAATATTGTTTGTTTTCATAAGCTTTTTCAATCACAGCAGAGCAAACCTCTTTCAAGGCATCTTTGATTGCAAAAACTTCTTCCTGTGGGAAACCGATTCTGTTCGCCAGCACTCCTGTGAATTCACATAGCCCTAACATACATTCTTCTGTACAAGAAAGTTTCATTTGTAAAGGTGAAGCTTTTTTTCTTTCCGAGAAGGTTACACGACAATCTTCATAAAGCTTGAAAAACGTAGCACATCGGGGGCACTTATAGCTTCCTGGTTTGGGAATTGTAAGCTTTACTTTGCACATAGCACAAACCAGAGAAAAGGGAGCACCTGGCTCTGTAGGGGGGCTTACTTTGGTTGTCAAGACATTCGTTTGGGGAGCTACAGGCGCACTGGGAGGTGGAGGAACATTGACAGGTGCTGGCTTTGTTTGCGTAATACGTGGTGGACGATTGTCGGCACTTGTAGTTGTGATGCTTGGTGCTGTTTTTGTAATTTCATGACTTTTAGAAGGCTTATCCGATTTCTGGAAATGTACCAATGCTTCGTCTTCATTGGAAAAGATTTTAAAGAAAGCATTCAGCCCAAGCATGTCAAAGACAACCTTTACTTTGGGATGTATCTTCACGAGGGCAATACCACCTCCTCGATTTTCCAAAGCATCCGCCACGTTTACCAAAATCCCAAGGCCAGCACTGTTTACATATTTAATTCCTTCCATATCCAATATAAAACGAGTATAGCCTTCTTGCTGGAGTTGATCGAGTTTTTCTTGAAAGATTACTACGGTTTTTGCATCAATAGCACCGTTGATCTTGACCAACGCAGCATGTTCCAGATTACCTAGAGGCTCGACATTAAAATTCAAATCCGCCACAACTAAACCTCCTGCAAGTTTGCTTATAAAAAAATAAGTACGCGCAAAAACACTAATTTAAAAAGTATATCATGAGTTAAAATAAACGTCAAGCATTTAAATATAGAAATACGATATGATTATTTTTCCTTGTTCTTTTTCTTGACAAAATAGAAATTTCAACATAAAATGATTTTCGATTACGATTTTTTTAATAAAGATAATGGCATTAAGGCATAGGTTCTAGTATGAAAAATCTTGAAAAACTTGCAGAGAAAAAATTAGAGCAGATTTTAGTAGATGGTGGGTATGTAGAGCTAGAAAAATTAAAAATTGCGATGAATGAAAGCACTGTATCAGGAAAAACCATAGAAGCCCTTTTAATAGAAAAAGGTTTCATGGATGAAACCAATTTTGCCTTCGCTTTGTGTACAGAGCTGCAATTGCCTTTTTTATCTTTGGATAATCATCCTGTATCTGCAGATCTCATTCAGGAAATTCCTAAAAGTCTAATGGTGAAATACCAGTTTATACCATTAGATCGTTTTGACAATATTTTATGTATTTTAGTAGGTGGAGCTTTCAACCTGGAGATGATTACAGAGATCCAGACTGAAACTCAGACAAATCTCTTTATTTATATCGGCCTTCTTTCCCAGCTCAGAAAAACGCTCGATGAATATATTACAGAGGAAGAACAAGAAGCAATCAATACAGAGGTCATTCCTGAAGATGCACAAGTTACTGCTGGATGGGAGTCCATCTTCGATGTTGCAGACCAGGCAGTCATGGATGAACTCAAACAGAAAGCCATCGATAGCGGTTTGCATGGAGTCAGCTCTACGAATGTTGGTGGGTCTAGTGCATCTCAACAATATAGCGGTGCTTATACAAAAGAAGTTTCTGGAGCAGTCAATGCTCCTGATGCACAAAAGCAGGAGCTTGTACGTCTGTCACAAAGATTGCTGGAAGATCCTTTTGATTACGATGCTGTAAACCAATATGTTGCAATTGCATTATCTTTGGGAGATAAACAGTCTGCCATCAATCAATTGCTTCTTTTCGCACGAGGCCTTAAACAAAATCAAGATATTGACGGCGCAGTCAATTGTTACAACTATATTTTAGAGCTTGATCCCAATAACGCAGAAGCTAAAAAAGAAGTTCCAAAAGGCTAATAATCATGAAAAAATACTTTTTTTTTTTAGTTTTTTTATGTTTTGTCCAGGCGCAAGAAATTTTTCTTTTACCTTTAAAATCAGATGAAGCTTTAGAGCTGCTTGGAGAGGCAGATCGCAAGTCTCAGGATAAAGAATGGGAGAAGGCAGTCACTTTATATCTTGAAATTCTGCAGAAATATCACGATAAGCTTGTTTTTATAGATAGCAAGCTTTATACAAATGCTGCAAGATTAGCTGCTTATAGACTTGCAGCTCTTCCTCATGAAGGCCAAACCATTTTAGAAAAAAAAATCGCCCTTCTTCTCAAGCAAACACAAAACAAACAGCAAAATATTTTTCCCTCTTTCTATGCTTTTTTGTCATCAGAAAAGGGCCGAGAGTTCTGCATGCAATTTGCATCAGAACTCTTTCTTAGAGAGGATTATCAGAGCTGCATTTCCTATCTACAATATCTTTCAGACCCCTTTTTTTCTATCCCTGACGTTCATATAAATCGTGCCCAACTAGCTTTTTGTTACTATGCGTCAGGCAACAAAGAACAGCTTGACTTTTGGAAAAATTTTTATCAAAAAGAGAAACAAACACACCACATTATGCTAGGCAAGGAAAAAAACAGCCTGCCTTCCTATATGAACAGCCTGAGCGATAAAATTTTGGATAGGGCTTTGTTTCTTGATTCTGGCAGTTCATGGCCACTCTATGGAAGAACTTTGAGCAATAGTTTTTCTACTCCCCAGGCACTCTCTTCTCTGAAGGAAAGTTATTCTAAAAAGCTGACTTTAGCGGAAAGGCCTAAAGAAGTTCGCTATTTTTATAACGAAAGGCCTCGGTATGTCGAAAGCCCTCCAGTCATTTATCCCATTATAGGTGATGGGACTATCTTCATCAACAATGGACAGAAAATACAGGCTTATGATCTTTTTCTATCTCATCTGCGATGGGAGTTTTCTGGACTTATTCCCCAGCTCAAAACGGATAGGAATGAGCAGGTCATCTATAGTGCGACCTATCATAAAGGATATTTGTATGCCAATATAGAAGGCGACACCCCTGGCCAGCAAAAAGATACATGGAATGCCTATAAAATTCGAGATGTCATAGCCGAAAGACGGTTGGTAAAATTGAATGCATCCAATGGCCGATTAGTATGGCAGGTCAAGGACGAAAAGGGCGATGAAGAATCTTTTGCCAACAAGGCAAGTTTTGTAACTCCCCCTCTGGCTTGGGGAGACTACCTATATTCGGGTGCTTCAGAATTGAGCGGTCTTTTCAATAGCTATATCGTGGCTGTCAGTCCAGAAGATGGTAAGATCGTCTGGAAGTCTCTTATTGGTTCTGCTCAGCAAGAGTTGAATATGTTTGGAAATCCAGTTAGAGAGACAGTAGGAAGTCCCCTCGCCGCTGGGGATGGCAGATTGTATTATTTGACGAATTTAGGTGCTTTTTGTTGCGTTGATCCTATGTCGGGAAATATCCTGTGGCTTTCTGTTTATGACCGTATCAAGCTCCAAAAACCCAATAACCCTCTTTTCGAAACGATCTACCGTCAAAGCAGTTGGAACAATAGTCCTGTTGTCTTGTATCAAGACAAAGTCTATTTTGCCCCTGTAGATTCCGAGTATATCTATTGCCTCAATGCCAGAACAGGCGAAAAAATATGGCAGCAATTCCGTTCAGGCTATAGCTATTTTCTGCTGGTATCAGACAACAAAGTACTTCTAGGCGGAAAGTCTATCGCTTTTCTGGATGCTCTGACAGGAGAGAGGCTCTCCGTACTTTCTTTGAATTCGGAAGAAGTATCGGGAATGGGTGTGAAAAGTGGCAATTTTTTCTATTGCCCTTGCAACAAAAATCTGCACTGTATTGATATATCCAAGGAAAAAATACATAACTCCTGGAAGTGGAATCACCCCATGGTATATCCTGGCAATATTGCCATGGCGGATTCTACTTTAATCAGCGTTTCACAGGAATATCTGAATGTTTTTTATGATTTACAGACGATTTCTGCGATATTGGAAAAACAGTTGCAACAGAACCAAGAAGATCCTCTTGCCTATCTGAAGCTGGCAGACCTGTATTTGCAACTTCAATCCAAAAACAACCAGAGTGATTTGCTAGGCAAAGCCGAAGATTTTTATCTCAAGGGATTGCGTCTATTGCAAAATTCTTCCAATCCCAATTCTAATCTGTATATACAAAAGGCCAGGCGCGGGCTTTTTCAAATCTATCAGATTCTCTCTGAAGAAAAAGAAAGAGAAGGAAATCGAACCAAAGCCCATGAATACGATATAAAATCGCTTACCCTGATTGACGAGTCCAGGGATGCCATTGCTCTTTATTTTAGAATCTACAGATACTATAGTCAAAACGAAGAATATCAAAAAGCAAAGGAATATCTGGAAGAATTGATACAAAAATATGGAAGAGAAACCTATTCTTTGCCCCAAGAGGGGGAATTCCTGGTTGCTATCCATGCATACACTCTTTTGGCGAGACAATATGAAAAACTAGGAGAGTCCAGGCAGGCATTGGATATATGCTATAAGCTTTTTAGTGGATATATGGATAAAAGCTATGCTGGAATGCCTGTTCAGGAATGGGCCAAAAAGAATATAGCACGCTTAATCCAAAAATTTGGGCAGGAAATCTATCAAAAATATGATGAAGAAGCCTTAGATACTTATGGAAAGCTGAAAGACAAGGAACACAGCAGCTCTTCCCTGAAGAGAATTCTTTTTCTCTATCCTAACACTCGCTATGCTTCCATGATCTATTATTCCATGATAAAAAAAATACTGGAAGAAAACAACGTTCGTGGGGCAGTAGAAGAGATGGAATACTTTATCCGCGAGTATCCCGATGCCAGAGAAACTCCCTATATCTATCCTCTGCTGGTGCAGGCCTACGAAAGCTCTAAAAATTTTAGCTATGCCAAGATGATACTCAAAAAATTCAAGACGAAGTATTCAGGGCAGCGTTTTTCTATGCAGCAAGAAGAGCTGGACGTGGATGCTTTTGTCCAGGCTAAACTTCGTGAGCCTGAATATGCTCAGATGAAGGAAAAAATAGTCCCAACACTCCATATCTGGAAAGAAAATACTATAAAGAATACTTTTAGTGAGTCCAGCCATACGACATTGAGGCTATTAAACATATCGGGAGTTCTCCCTCCAGAGCACACACATAAAGTTTTTTTCAACCTGGGAAATACGCTGCTGTGCAGAGATGCTAAAACTGGAGAAAAACTTTGGATGAACGATAGACTGGGTTGGGTTTATTCTCTGGGATTTCTGGGGGATGGTCTTTTTGTCTGGACAAACAACCAGCTTGTTTCGCTGGATAGCCAGACAGGAAAAGTTCTATGGGAAGCCTCTATTCCCTATCGTTTTTCTTCCATAGCGTTAGGAAAAGGCAAAATCGCCGTAGTTTGTGAAAACTATGGTCAAAACAATTCTACCTTGTATCTGAGAGCATCTTCCTCTCAGGAAGTCCTCTGGAAAACCAACTTCCCTGGAAAAATTTCAGGAGATGTCATCATAGCAGAAGGCATCGTGATTGTTTATAGCCAGAATCCTTCGATTCTTAATATCTATGATCTAAACAGGGGAAATCTCATAAAAAGTTTCCCTACAATCCCTGGAGTGAGAAGGCATTGGGACTATTATCCTGTTCTTTGTTCTGAGCAGTATCTCTGTGTAATTCTGGAAAATCGATGGATAGAGTGCTATGAAATACCTTCTTTGAAAATGCTATGGAAATACGATGCAGAAAGTCTTTTCATTCCTAGTGGTGCGGTGCCTTCTAAGCCCTTTTTTGCAATGACATCCGATTCTGTGATCTTTCTGAAAGAAAGAGACAGCATGATCTGCCTGGCCTTGAATACAGGAGAAATACAATGGCAGATAACCTGCCAGAGTTACAGTATCAGAAAAATCTTAACTGGTTTGCAGGGAATCTATGTTGTTGTAAGAAAAGAAGAAAGCCACCAGCTATGGTCTCTTTCTACTCATAAAGGCTCACTCCAATGGATCGCTTCTTTACCTGATGTTTTAGCCACTATCGATATCGTGCTTTCTGAGGAGTATCTGGTTGCAATGCTTAACCGTTATACCCAAGGCTACCAGGCATCTTTTTTTGTCTTTCATAAGGGAACAGGGGAACGGCTGAGAGAAGATAAAGTCAAAGGAGGCGACCGTGGTCGTACCTATGCAGAAATGACAATTGCAGGAGGAAACCTGTGGATCGTGAAGGATAACATCGTATGGATTATGGGCGATTGATTCGCCTTGTGTAAGCGAAGACGCAGGGATTGCGATGGCATTGGTCTTTTGAGCCAATTGTCCACAAAAAACACGAAAGGCACGAAAAGAAATGTTCGTGTTTTTCGTGTTTTTTCGTGGAAAAAAAACTTGTAAAAATTAACTGTGTCGATTTGTGTTCATCTGTGGTTCTTTATTTTATTTTGTTTGTCTAAAAATTTTTGTCATCTCACCTACCTAGAAATTTTTGGGACGATAGCATCGGGAAAATTTTTTAGGCATTTCTTTTTTGCAATCTTTCCGATTTTCACATCCCTGCTCCATCATCTCTTTGTGGAATCTGGGGGCTTGTTTTTTAGCCATCCAGGGTTTGCGAGCCTGAAAACGGCCTTCTTTCTGGAAGCGTTTTTTCATCTCTTTGTGGAATCTGGGGGCTTGTTTTTTAGCCATCCAGGGTTTGCGAGCCTGAAAACGGCCTTCTTTCTGGAAGCGTTTTTTCATCTCTTTGTGGAATCTGGGGGCTTGTTTTTTAGCCATCCAGGGTTTGCGAGCCTGAAAACGGCCTTCTTTCTGGAAGCGTTTTTTCATCTCTTTGTGGAATCTGGGGGCTTGTTTTTTAGCCATCCAGGGTTTGCGAGCCTGAAAACGGCCTTCTTTCTGGAAGCGTT
>CALKWO010000220.1 GCA_938003875.1 uncultured bacterium | reverse complement strand
ATCCTTTGATAAATAAAGGATTATATATTTTTTTTAATTACTTTTTTTCGGGTAGAAAATATGAGGTATGGTATTGCAATAACAAAAAGATTATGTTATATATAATGTTACAATCTATGTAGCGAAAGACTGCAAAGGAGAATTTGGTGTCTATTGGTACTATGGCACCAGCGCGTTAGCGAAGAAGGGTTTCACAAACCTGGAGTCAATGGCATCTCAAGTCTTTCGCTACACCAAATAAAAGATTGTCATCTTGGAAAAATTAGGAATTTTTCGCATCTTTTTCTTTCTCTGTCTCATACCTCAGCAGCTCCGTCAATGCTTCCTCAATTTTGGGTAGCCAGTGGAAAACTCAATATTGGGTTCTTTGCCCAACGCCCCGTAAAGGTCGATGAATTTTCTGAAAGGCTTATAAATAAAAGGCTCTAGGCCAATTTGCTATATAAAACTTTAATTACTTCGTTTCTTCGTTAATCTTTAACCGGAAAAACAGAGAAAATTTATACAAGATGGATATGTTTTTTACTCTATAACAAATTCCAAATTGGATATTAGAAAACGTCGTATTTGCTAATACAAAAGAATTTACAACATTTTTGGTCTATATTCCAAAGGCAAATTGCCCTACAACCCTTTATTCATCTATATTGCAAGAGATTCGTCGACTTTTTCGAGGGGTTGGGCAAAGAACCCCACTATGAAATAGTGCCTACTCACGGAAAAAATTTAACTTTTAGAGATATTGACAAACTCTTCAGCCAGAACTTTGATCCTGCTATCGATCTCTTCTCTTTCGAGCATTTTGATTATCACTATATGAGCCTGGACATCGATTCTGCCGCCGCTTCTTAGCGGGCGGCCTGCTCATGATAATTGAGAATGAGCTTGCAATCATAATTCCTGCTCACGATAATTGAGAATAAAGAATTTCAATCTCTTTCCTATATTTTCAAGCCATTATAAGCATTCCTAGTTACTCAGAAGGATAGCTTATTTTTTCCCAAGGCCATAACGGATTACTATAATTGGGTTTGACTTCTTTAAAAATAGTTATCGCTTCTTGAAAGATGTCAAAGAAATGTCTCTTTCGAGCTAGGTTCATGCTTTCATGTAGATCAGCATAATAAGCTTCATGGTTAGCGAAAGCATATTTAGCACGAAATAACCGAGCGGTCGCAATACCCCTAGCGTAATGTAAGTCTTTTGCTTTATTTATAACCTCTAATAACTTATTAAGAATTAAGGATTTACATTTTGCTTCCGAAAGTAATATTTTTCTAAGGGGGATGTGACAAACTTCGCCTATCTCAAAATTTGCTTTTTTATAAGCATAACTTGCTTCTTCATATAATTTTAGTGCTTCTTCATTGTCAGTAGCCAGATTTCCTAATCTATGCAAAGAGCGACCGAGATACAAAAACTCTTCTTCAGAAGGCTTATCCTTATCTTCAATAATTTTTTTTACATCCTTCAACATTTCCTCTGCGTTCTGATTTACACCCAGTACTTTCGCATACCATGTGAGATAGTATAGTCTGGAGATATACTGTAGCACATTTTCTTTTACTTTCTTAAAATATTGAAGAGCAAAGTTGCTCTCTCCTAGCGCATGATAACATCTAGCAAGCACTGCATAATATTTGTTTTCGTCACGCTCTAATAGTAAATCACGTAATTGTTCTTGGAGTAATAGCTGAGTAAAACCATACGTAAGTCCAAGAAAAATTAGTTTCTCCACAATGTCGAAATTTATAAAAAAAGGTAAGAAATATTCTAAGCTTACTTTAGGTTCGTGTACAAAATTGTAAACGCCGATATAAAAATCTCTTTTGCACTTACATCCACAACGCTGGCAAAACTGCCTGTAGTCAACATAACTGATACCAAGCATTTTAGCTATATCTTGATCTCTTTTATACACTACTTTATATGTCTTATAGCCCAGTTCTTCAGCATAAAATGACATAATTGTGATAATACGAAAAGCATTCTCTTCGCTCTCTTTAATAATAGACATTAGAAATACTCCTATCTTATCCCACAAAAATCGGAATAAACTCATCGTAGAGAAATCGTTATAATTCTTTTTTGCGCTTTGCGATAAAAGACATTTAAGACTTTTACAGAAGATTTTCTAAGTGACTAAAATATTTTCTTGCTCTTTAAAAGTTCAAACGTAAACCGTCGTAGGCTACAATTATTTGATAATCCCTATCATAAGTTTCTTTTAAAGCAATTTCAATTTCTTCGTGCGTTTTTTTCATCTCATGAGAGATATGAGTAAGTACTGCAATCTTCGGATGAAATTTATCTAACATTTTAATATCTTCTTCTACTGAAGAATGCCCAGTTTCAGGCATAGAATTCCAAGAATTTGCTTCTATAATTACAAGGTCTAATGCATCTCTTTTGTCGAAAGGTAATGCTTCTTTCCAGTCCCACTGAGGGGAAGACGGGGTAAAATCTCCAGTATAAAGGATTTTTTTATTTCGCATTCCTATAAGAAACGCGAACGCTCCATCGGCCACAGACGAGTGGATTACATTAAGAGGAGTGACTTCTATATCGCCATGCCGAAATTTTTTTTTATGCTCTATAATTATATTCTCTAGCATAGGAGGACGGTTTCTTAGCGTACTTGGCTGTTGAAGATGGCCACAACTTTTTTCAACGGCATGGCTCCAAGTGTATTGCGACGAATATAATGTAACCTTTTTATTCGCTGAAGGCAATACTCCATTTGCTCTCTGTAAACGACGATATGCTTGGCATACAGCTTCCGTTTCGCAATAATGATCTGTATGTCCGTGACTTATACAAATCCCATCTATAGGATATATAATATCATCCAATATTTGACTTGTATATTCAAAGTTAATAAGGTTTTTTATTACCCCACGTCCCACATCAATTAGAAGCCTTGTGTTACCTGAGCAAAGTAAAATACCACTTTCAGTTCGTTTGTCCTTAAAAAAACTGCTACGGCAGACTTTGCATTTACACATAAGGTCAGGCATTCCCCAAGCTGCTCCAGTGCCAATCATACGAACATAACATATACACATAATAATACTTATCCTTTCTTAAATAAATTTTATTGGGCGAACAAACATACTAAAGAGGTTTTATAACAAATTCCAAAGTTGCCATCAGCAATTTGAGACAAAAAAAAAATTTTCGAATAAAATTATTGTAACTTGCCAAATTATATTAACCTTTTTCGCCAGATTAAATTGACCTTTTCTGATAATAAAAAAGCACGTCCTAACTAAGTGGCGTGCTTTTTATTTTGCTCCTACAAGAGCGTATAGCCAATATTATCAGATGACTTTGACAAACCGAGAGAAAAAAATCAATTATTATTTTTACCTTTGATTGATAGCGTTAATTATTTTAGGCCAAAGTTCGGATGACAAAAGATGATCCAAACTGTCCACGCAAACCTTATCTATCCTTACCAGTCCTGCTCTTCCATCCCCCAGCAAGGCTTTGCTCTTCTCCTGGCATGACTTTGCATGGCAAGCTTGGCGGTGCTTCTTTCTCCTGGTCTTGCTAGGCTGGCTACATGGTATGCTTTGTATGCAGCCAGTTTCAGCCAGTCCTGCTATCCAGCTCATCCTGCCATCCCCCGCATTCCAGCCAGCCTTTGCTCTTCCCCTGGCTTAAGCCTTGCCTAACAAGCTTGGCTGGTGGGGGCTTTTGTGCCTGGCTGGTTTTGCTCTTCTTGCCAGGCTGTAGGCATGGCAGGCTTTGTATGCCTGATTTCCCTTTTGCTCTTTGGCTTCTATCTGGGGGGAATTTCCCCCCAGGCCCCCCTTTAA
>CALKWO010000219.1 GCA_938003875.1 uncultured bacterium | reverse complement strand
CTGTGTCTATCTGTGGTTCTTTTTAATGTATGCAATACATCCGAGATGCGCTGTAGTAGCATAGAGTATTCAATTTTCATCAAAAAAATTATATAAATTGAGAAGGGATGGGATATGCCTCATTTACGAGATCGTCTTTGCCTTATACCTTTTTGTGATTTAGCCGATTGCCCTGAAAAAGGCCATCATGCTATTGGCTCTCCTTATTTTGATGCTTCAGGGAAGCCTCTTTTTCCTGATCCTGTTGTCATTGCTATCAAGGCGGACATTACGGAAGATTCCTTGCCCAAATGCTCCCGCCTTGCTGTTTCTTGCAATACAAGACCCTATCATTCCTATGGCCCTGTCATACGAAGAGTGTTTGAAAAAAGCAGGCCCCATGATTATCCTGAGGTGCGTCTTGGGATGGAAGGTGTCATGGAAATAGGCGAAGTGCGAGAGATTCCTCCTGGCGGGCTTTTCCAGCAGGCGGAGAACATTTTTCTTACCTGTGTCGCCACGATGACGGCTGGCACCAACCCTAAAATTTTACAGGAAGTTTTACAAAATCTTGCCCAAGAATTTGGTAAGCTACCTACTGGTTCTACCATGCGTATGCCGATCATTGGCACAGGAAAAGCACGCTCCGAGGAAGATACGGAAAAAATGTTCCGCAGTGTAGTTTCCCTCACGCTGGATAGCTTTTTCCCAAACCTTTTGCCAGAAGACTTGAAGCTTACCCCACGAAAGTTGTTTCTGGTTCATCCCATGGAATACGAATCAGGTTTGATAGCGTCTACACTTGCCCAAAAGGCAGTATTTTTGACTCTCTTGGACAAGATGAACCTCTCTAAAACAGACAAAAGAATTGTATATGGTTTGGCTCATGGTAAAGATCAATCCATGCAATTTGTCAACCAGGAAAACTTTCTATCAGCGATGGAATGCTTTGACAAAGCACTAGATTATCTCCTGGCTGGCAAAAGAAAAGAAGCCATAAAATCGTCTGCTGAGGGCTGCCAGATAGAGCCTGATCTAAACTTTTTGCAAGGATATATCTGCCATCTGGCGAACCAGAAAGAAGGGGTTTTGGATGTTTTGACAGAGGAAATTCTTTCTTTGGCTCGAAGAGGGAATATTCGTGAAGCTCTATGTTCTGGCTATGCTCTTAAACAAATGGGGGGAAAGAAACAGACAGAGAATTTTTTTGAAGCTATACAAAATTGCTATAAAAACTACTGCACATCCGCTCTGGAATCAAGGCTACTCTATGAAAACTATCAAAAAACACAAGATGCCCTGGTTTGTATACAAAAAGGGATGTCCTTTGAAATTTCTTCTCAAAACAGTGCAGAGAGACTTCTGCCTGCCATAGAAAACTTCGAGGCTCTTTCTCAAATCGAAAAGAAAATTCCCTTGCGTTTTATCGAAAATACTTTCCATATTGTCATTCGTAAATTCATGGCAAGCCCTGTGGAGACTTCTGGTGCTAAAAGAGCATTAGACAACCTTATGGAACTGCATAAACTCCAGAAAATCAGCCTTTCCCCAGAAATAGAAAATCAGTGCCATAAACTCCATGATCTGGCAGACATGATTGAGCAAAAAAAGCAAACTCTGTCTGAAAAACAAATGCATAAAGAAACCCTGGAAAAATTGCTTCTTCTTCTCCCCACCCATGGAACTCTGAGGCTAGAAGCAGCACGCTTTTATCTGAAAGGAGAAAACCAGGAAGGCAATTCTCGCATAAAAACACTCACCAGGGCCGATATTATAAATGCCTGGAAGCATCTACAAATCGGGCATGAAGAAAATCCCAGAGACTATGGTATCCTATGCTATCTAGGCTTTGTAATCTTTATGCAAGGGCCAAAGTACTTTTCCCTGGCAGAAGATTTTTTCAAACTTTTTGCTCATTGGATTGAATACGAAGTCGTTGAAGGGAAATACGGCATCCGCCCTCTAAAATCCCCTAAGGGAGACATGGTCGAAATACCTATTCATGATCCATATACAAAGCTTGCGAACAATTACTATCAGAAATACGCTGAAAATGCCCGCGATTTTGCACTTTTTGCTAAAGTCCTTGCCCAGGGGGAAGGAATGGCTGCCTTAAGCCTTTACCAAAAAGCCGCCCAGAGGCTTGGAGAAATTGGTCGCTATGATTTGATGGAGCTGTATGAAACCCTCTTAGGGGAAACATGGGTAGCCCTGCTTTCCCGCAACCAGCAAACGATGGGAAGCATCCCTTTGCCTTTTGGGGAAATATCTCTCGATTTGATTGTAAAAGTGTATAGAAAAGTACGCTCCTGGTGGAAATACAGCCATCTTCAATCTTCAGAAATCAAAGGCGCGATTGCCGAGATCATAAAGAAACTAAGCAAGCAAATGGAAGGAACAAAGACATAGATAGAACAATGCTAATATAAAACAGCCAGGGGTGTTACCCTGGCTGTTTTATATTTTAGTCCAGAGAGCTTAGAGTAACATCTAGCTCTTTTGTTTCATATTTTTCTTCTTTAGTCTTGCGCAAAAGCATGACATGGACTTTCTTACCTGGCCCATAAGATCTGACCTTGAGCAGAACCTCCGAATCGATTTTTTCTCCGTCTATTTCTATCAGAATATCTCCTGCTTTCATCCCTGCTTTTTCAGCACCATAGCCTGGGACTACTTCCAAAACTTCGATTCCTTGTGGATGCTCTGATATCCTGATTCCCATAAAACCTTGCTTTTGTTTTTTCTCAGGATTTTTCATCATTTCCTGGAGAATGTCTTGCAATGTTTTTTGTTTTTGTTTCTCAGGATCAAGAAAATAATCCAGAAGCTTACTGTAGGGGTCTTGCTCTGGCTGGTATGCTATATATTCTTTTGTAGCAGGAATATGCTCTCCCTTAAACATAGAAGGCATGGCCTCTTCAATAAAAGAAACAGGCGTAGCGAAAACGGTTCCACGATAGAAATGCCCAACATTGATGCCTACCAGTTCGCCTTTCTCATTGCAAAGTGGTGCTCCAAAATGCTCTGCATCAATATTGGCATCATGCTGGATTACATCTTGATAGGCTCTGATGGGGCCTTTGTTCGTTTTTCCTAACAGGCCAAAGAGTCCCAGGGTAGGAATCCTTCTTTGGTTGGGAACACCCCTGTTTATAGCACTCACCATGCCTGCCTGTATTACGCTTTTTTCATCGCCTCCAGAAAGTACCCATTGCCCTATCTTGACTTTTTCTCTAGCAAAGACAATAGGGGAAAGGGGTTTGGTGGGAGAAATTTTCAGAAGGGCCAGATCGTATATTCCATGAGAGCCAACCAGCTCGGCTTTATAAAAAAGCTTTTTTTCTCCTGCAATCTGTACTGTAAGAGCAGGAATCTCTTTTATCCTATGCAGACTAGTCAGAATATGCCCTTCAACCGAGACAACGACTCCATGAGCTATAAGATTTTGCCCAGAAAAAATTTGCACTGTAGAATTGTATAACTTAGCACCTTCTTCTTCAAAAGTACGCTTGAGCAGGCTTTCTCTGGAATAGGCCTTTCTATCAAAGATAAACCAAACTGTATGAGCAGTCTTATTTCTCAAAAAAGTGATTTTGATGCTTTCTCCTAGCTTTGCTCTTTGAAAGATCTTTTTTATCTGCCCTACAGATTCCACAGGTTTATTGGCTATAGTTAGGATTCTGTCTTTGGGCTTCAGGCCAGCCAGAAAGGCAATTCCTTGTTCATGGACAGAGGAAACGTATATTTTTTTTTCGATATCTAAAAATTCCACACCAGCGTCTGGCTTAGGGACGACTGTAGCCTCAGGTGTCCCTAGCAGCTTCAATATCTTTCCTAATGGCGTATCTTTGAAGATTTTTTCCATATCTTCTTGAGGAATGTCTTCTTGTAACTCTGTTAAGATTCCAATCCATTCAAAAAAACCAGGCAGATGCCCTTCTACATTTTCTCCTTCTTTTAAAGTCTCCAGATCTTTCTTGATTTTGTCTATAGGAACAGAAAAAGCAAGATCGTTCACAAGCATGATAGCACCGTTGATTCCGATCAGGCGTCCTTGTAAATCCACAAGAGGGCCTCCAGAGTTGCCTGCAAAGATAGGAGAATCGGTCTGGATGGCATCGTCATAAAATTTCCAGCCTATCAATATAGGCAATTTTTTATGCAAGCCGCGGATCCTTCCTGCATTTACAGCAGGTTGATTATCAGGATAAGGCCCACCTGGATGCCCCAGGGTGACAACCCATTGCAAAATCTGCAAATTGGAAGATTCTCCTAGCTCAAAATAGGGAAGTCCCTCTGCATCAATCTTCAGGAGAGAATAGTCATTGACACTATTTTTGCCCAAAGTTTGAGCTGGATATTCTTTACCATCAGAAGTAATGACCGTAAGATTGTTAGAGATTTCCGAGACATGCGCGCATGTAAGAATCAGCCCGTCAGAAGAAAGAATCGCACCAGATCCAAAGCCAAACTGGCTACCTATGGCTACACGAATAGACACAGTGCGGTCTTTCAAATAAGGAACCATCTTTTGGACGGTCTGAGAAATCTGCCTTGCCTCAAGACTCTCTTGTATCTTGTCCTCGCTGTATAAAAAACACACACAAACTAAAAAACAAACCAGGATAATTTTTTGCATATAGTTCTCCTATGAAATATAAATTCGGCTATACAATATGTGGAATTTAA
>CALKWO010000218.1 GCA_938003875.1 uncultured bacterium | reverse complement strand
TGTCTATCTGTGGTTCTTTTTAATGTATGCAATCCATCCGAGATGCGCTGTAAATTTATATTGATAAAAAAATTATGGATTCTAAAAAAATTAAAATTTTGGCAATGGATACATCTTGTGATGATACTTCTATCGCTGTGTTGGAGGACGATAGAGTCTTGTCTAGCATTGTTTCCTCACAAGATAATGTACATCAGGGATGGGGAGGAGTAGTTCCTTTGCTTGCTAAAAGGGCACATCAGGAATATATTGTCCAATGTCTCAAGGCAGCGATGAAAAGAGCTGGAATCAAAAGTTTCCAGGAGTTTCAGGCTATTGCCGTTACCTATGGCCCTGGTCTGGCCCCTTCTTTGGAAGTAGGGATAGATAAAACAAAGGAAATCGCTCAGGAATATAAACTTCCTGTGATTGCTGTGAATCACATGGAAGGGCATATGCTGTCTCCTTTATTAAAAAATAGTCTGGGAAAGTACTTTTCACGAGTTCAGAGCCTTGAATTACCGTGGGTTTCCCTGGTTGTATCAGGAGGACACACAGAAATAGTCTGGATTGAAAAGATAGGCAATTATAAAATATTAGGAAAAACCCTGGACGATGCAGCAGGGGAAGCTATGGATAAAGTAGCTCGTATGCTGGGATTAGGGTATCCAGGAGGTGCGGTAATAGAAAGCCTCGCGAAGCAAGGCGATCCTAAAAAATATGATTTGCCACGCCCTATGCTAAAAAGCAACAACTATGATTTTAGTTTTTCTGGATTGAAAACTGCATGCTTATATAGCACCAATAGCCTTAAAGAAGAAAAAAAAGAACAATTTGCAGAGATTATTCCCGACTATTGTGCTTCGTTCCAGGAAGCTGTCGTGGATTCTTTGCTAGGAAAGTTGTCAAAGGTAGTGCAGAATTGTTCTCCTAAAACGATTTTGGTGGGAGGTGGCGTGAGTAAAAATAATCGCTTACGACATAAACTCCGTCTTGCTATGAAAAAAAGGAATATTCCTATCTATTTCCCTCATAAAAAATTTTGTATGGACAATGCTGCCATGATAGGCCTTTGTGCTTATTATAAATACCAAAGAGGAGAAATTCTAAGCTCCCCTTCCCTATTAGACAGAGAGCCAAATCTTTGTTTATAAGCCAATCCTTGACGTTTGTGTAAAAAGTTCTGATAGATCTTTTTCGTTATCCTTATCATTATCGTTCTCTTTATCTAAATCCTTTATAATTAACAGGATGCTTTTCGATAACGAGAAAGAGAAAGATAACGATAACGACTATTAAAAGACTTTTTACACAAGCCTCAATCCTTGCATAAAGGAGAGGGTGTCAGGAAAGAATTTGACACCCATCTTGCTTTGTGATATAAAAAATATAAGACGTTATCACGAATTTTGTAGGCGTACTTTTTACAGAGGAGAGAACCTTGGAACTGGCAGATCTTTTTTTTAAAACATATATAAAAATTGTATTGGAAATTTTGATTATCCTTCTCTGGGGATGGGGTATACTTTACACCCTTTCTAAAATCACAAAATACAATAATATGCTTTTGGGCATGTTAGGATGTTTTGGTCTTATGTGCCTTGCTCTTTTAGATACGTTTTTGCGATTACCTGATACATTTATTTGGCTTTTACCTGGTTTTCCTGATATTTTTTTATGGAAAGATACTGTAAAAGAATTTTTTTATCAGATCAGTTGCAATTACCAGAGAGAAGGAATCGAAGCATTATTTCAGATCAGTCTTGTTTGTGCTCTTGCTGGTCGGTTTAAATATGGGGATCAGCCCCAAAATAATTCTCCTTTTGTTAAGGTTTTACAGAAGGTAGAGTTAGAGCCTACTATTAGTACAGGTGCAGAGGAAGAGACAGTTTTAGACCGTACTCCTGTACAGGAAAATCCTAGTGTAGTTCCGCAGAAAAGCCAATATCGTATGCTCAAAGAATTTGGGAGGATCAAAACTCAGGTAATATCTCCTTTGGAAGATAGTACTGTTGTTCCTGAAATATCTTCTTTTTCGCAGGGTGAAGAGTCCCAGGAGATAGAAATTAAAATCATAGAAGAAGATAAAACACAGGACTATATCATGGGAGAGAACGATTTTCATTTAGAATTAAAGCAAGAAGATTCTGAGTCTTTGGAAAATCTTGCTTGTGCTAAAGAGAATCAACAAGAACCAGCATTGGAATATACCGCAGAAGAGGAAGAATACCAACCTATTGAAATTGTCAAAGAGCAACCTGGAGAAGAGATAGAATATACCTCAGAGGATAAAGAAGAGGAAGAATATCAGCCTATTGAAGTCGTCAAAGAACAGATCGAAGAGGAAGAATATACTTCTGAAGAGAAAGAAGAAGAGTATCAACCGATTGAAATGATACAAGAAGATGCAGAAGAGAATCCTTTGCAGTACACTTTTGAGACAAAAGAAGAGGAAGAATATCAACCCATTGAAGAATCTGTACATAAGGAAGAAACAATAAATTACAGGGAAGAAGTCCTGGAAAAAGATTTAGAGGACTATGAAGAAGAGCTCGTCCAAGAAGAGCCTGTCCCTGCTAAGCAAATTTCTCAGAAAACGAAACCTGGTACAAAAAAATCAAAACAAGATGATATTGAAACAGAAAAAGTCTCTTCTTCTCTTAAGAATCTGAAAGCTGATACGCCTAAAGTTCTTGCAACGAAAACAAAAGACTATCTCGAAGAAGACTATGAATTAGAAAAAAAATCCAAAAAATCCTCAGAAAACCAGGAAAAAAAGAATAAGAAAAAAAGTAAAAAACATACAGAGGAAGACAGCGAGGGGCAGGGAGAACAAGGTGAAGAACTCAGACCTCTTCTTGGATATATTATTCCAAGCGAAGATCTTCCTAAAAAGATCAAACGGTTCAAACTTGACCCTGAAGATGAAGAATAAGATCTTTTGACCTCGCGATGGATTGATACAATTCTGTCACGATAAAACAATACTACTTTGGAAAGGAACGGTTTTGAAAACTCTCCTGAAACTTTTTCTTTTAAGCATAATTCTATCGGGATGCGCAGGAAGTGGCATAGCCAGAGAAAGCTATTCCCTTTTGGAGAATCCTCAAGAAACGTTTGCATTTGCTAAAAAAGCAGTAGCTCATGATGATCCCAAGGCCTTTTATTACTGCCTTACCCAAAGAACCCAGGAGCAGTTCAAGCTTTCTGATCTCGAATTAGGCTGGGCTTTAGCAGGAAGTTTTTTTTACCTTTTCCTGGAAGCAAAACTGAAAGATGTAGAAATTCCAGCTCCTGAAAAAATGTTCCAGGCAAATCCTAATACAGCAAAGCTTACCCTGGAAACCAATAGCATGCAGGCATCTTTCTTATTCTATAGAGAAAAAGAGCAATGGAAGCTGGTTTTTCCTTCTCCTTATCCTCTTCCTGATGTAAGCAAAATCAAGAAAAGAGAAAATTTGCCATGGAGGCGCGAATCGCTGGTATACTATCAGAATAGACCTGAAGACTGGTATAAGCCTTCTATAGAAAAAATAAAGATCTTTGTTCCAGAAACCAGAAAACCTTTATGGCGCATACAGACCGAGGATGCTCTGCTTTTTTCTCAAATCGTTCCTATCAGGGGAGGAGAAAAAAAATGAAAGAAGAAAAATCGTTTTCAAAACAAGAAAAAGAGATTACCCCGAGGCAGAAAACGCAAGCTTCACAAGAGATTTTCAAAAGACTACAGAAAAAAAATGAACAAAAGAATAAGCCACAAGAAAGTTCTTTGAATACAGAAAAGCGAGAGAATATTGCCAGGGAAAAATTCCCTCAGATAGAGCTGAAAGGCGACCTGGCAAAAGCTTGGGAAGCTTTGTCCCTTCATGTTTGCACAGAAGAAGAGATGGTAGAGGCTCTTTTTTCTCTGTCTAAAAATCAAAAGGAATCTTTTTTAGACATTCTAAAATCAAAATGTAGTATTTCTTCGGAAAATTATAAAAAATTGCAAGAAGTCACTTCAGTTCAAAAAGAAATGACGGATAAATCTCCTCCTTCTTCTCGTACTGATTTGGCACTAGGACAAATTTTAGTAGAACACAATTTTCTGCATAGAGAGCAAATACAGCAATTTTTAAGAACCCAGACGAACCTTCATAAATTGGGCATAAAAAAAACATTGCAGTCGCTGCTCATTTTTTGTAAGGCAATCTCCGAGGATATCCTCAACCCTCTGATTGCACAATGTGAAAAAATGGCACAAGATAGTAAGCAGAGTTCTGTAGAACAGAAAAATATTAAAAAACAGGCTATTTTAGGCCTTCCTTCCAAAAAATATCCTGTAATTTTTTGTCTTTTTGCGTTTTTTATCTTGGGATTCTCTTTGATCGCTATCTGGTTAAGGCATGAAAGCCAAAAAGCTCCGCTTAAAGCATCTCCTATACTCATACAACCAGCGAAGACAGTTGAGCTTCCTGTTTCAGAAGAAGAATCTATCCATAAAGAAGAGATCATAAAGCAGGCCAACAAAAAAAATATAGAAGAGCAAACAACGATACGAGATATGGTTTTATGGGGAAATCTCTGGATACCTAAGAAGCAACAAGAAATTCTTTTGCAAAATTGGCCTTCAGGCAGCAAGATAGAAAATTTTTCTTTGCAGTTGCTATCCCAGGAATTGTTTTTGAAAACAGAAAAGCAGGCTACAAAATTTGTCTGGAAGGGAACGATGAACATTCCTCAGGGGATTTCTTTAAAAATACAAGGCCAAATAACAAGCCCTATGCAAAAAGATAAAGTTTATTCCTCTCAATCCATTGTAAATAATTTGCAGGGTTCTCTATCAGCAGAGTTTTCTTTCGATGAGCAAGCAGTTTTGCCTGGCGTGTATTGTCTTCGTCTAATTTTTAATGCATATCACCAGCCTGATTTCACAAAATTTTTTTTAGGGCTCAAAGAAAACAAAACATGGGAGATCGTGTGGGTTACAGATGAGCCTAAAAATATTTCTCTTTATATAAAGGAGAGGGGAAAGGAAATCAAGGAAATTCTCCTGGAGCAGCAAAGAAAATATGATCTTTTGAGCCAATGGGTACAGAAAAAGCAAAGATTCTCTGGCAAGGAATGGCAAGAAAAGAATAAAGATTTTCTCCAAGAATTCCAAAAATTGCAGGAAAGATTAGAAAGATGGGAAAGCAATGCCTTGGTTCCTGTATACCCTGAAACTAAACAAAAAGTACAAGATTCTTTAGAAAAATTGTACCAGCTTTTTAAAGTATGGAGCAACTGGCAAAGCAGTTTCGAGATCCAATTTCCTGAGTTTGCTGTGGAAAAGGCACAATGGGAAATCCGTTATGAAAAATCTCTGTTTTTTTTCGATAAAGAATATAAAGAAACACTAGAATTTTTAGAAACAAAACAATATATTAGGATACAAAAATTATAAAAAATTCCTGGTTCTAACAGAATCTTTGGTATTGTTAGAAATCGTAAAATATTTATAAAATGCTGTTTTAAGCCAAAATGTTTTTAAATGTTTCATAGGAGGGATTATGATCAATTCTATTGGCATTAGAAGAGAAGACAAGCATATCTGGGAAAAACGCATTGCGCTTAGCCCTGAAGATTGTGCAAAGCTGATTAAAAGAGGCATCAATATTATTTTGCAACCTTCCAGCATACGATGTTTTTCTGATAAGGAGTATATCAGAGTCGGGGCCCAGATAAAAGAAGATTTGCAGGAATGCGATTTTTTACTTGGCGTTAAAGAAATGCCTAAGGAATTCATCCAGCCCAATAGAGCACATTTGTTTTTTTCGCATACTATCAAAGGCCAGCCTTATAATATGCCTCTTTTGAAAGAAATTTTAGACAAAAATGCGACATTATTGGATTACGAACGCATTGTAGATGAAAATAACAGACGATTGATTGCGTTCGGTCGTTTTGCTGGCCTTGCAGGAGTGATAGATACACTTTCTCTTTTAGGAAAAAGATGGCAGAGTAAGAAAATCGTCAATCCTTTAGTCAATATTTTGTTTTCTATGCAATATAAAGCTTTTGGGGAAGCCAGGCAGGCTGTTCTTCAGATAGAAAATTCCCTCAAGTCACTAGACCGTCCTCTAAAGATTGCATTGATTGGCAATGGGAATGTATCTCATGGTGTTCAGGAAATTTTACGCTTATTACCTTTAGCAAAAGTTTCCCCTGAAGAACTAAAGAAAGAGGATTGTCCTAATCTGGTGTATGCAATTTTTGAGGAAAAAGATTTTGTTGTTCCTAAGAATCCAGAACAGCCCTTTGAACTTCAGGATTACTATAATAATCCTCAAAAATATTCCGCCTGCTTTGAACAATATTTACCTTATCTGGATGTTGTCATTAATACAATCTATTGGGATGCCCGCTATCCCAGACTTGTGACGAACGAAGCACTCCAATCTCTTTTTAGCAAGAATCCTTCCCCCAGACTCGAAGTCATTGGAGATATTTCCTGTGATATAGAAGGTGCTATGCAATGCACTGTAAAATGCACTACGCCAGGCAGCCCCTCTTTTGTCTTTGATCCTATGACAAAAGCTATTACAGATGGATGGGAAGGAAAGGGGGTAGCCGTATTGGCTGTAGATACTTTACCTTGCGAATTCCCTCTTGATGCCTCTATATATTTTAGCGAAAAATTGATTCCTTTGCTTTTGGAAATTATCCAGGCTGATTTATCAGGCACGTTGGAAGAAAGCAAGCTACCATCTTGCATCATCCCTTCTGTGATTGTATGGAAAGGCAAACTCACCCCCCAATACCAATATTTACAAGAAAAGATACGCAGCGTCATTCCCAATTAAAATTTTGTTTTGAAAAGCCTGTAGCCGCAGGGTTGTGCCGAAAAAGGCGTGTCTAGCCGAACGCAAGCGCAATCCCTGCGTCTTACTCCAATTTGCAGGTGTCTAATCTTCTTCAAATACCTGGGCTGTAAAAATTTGGAACTGGCAGTCAGAACGCCAGGCATCAGCAGGGAGTCCTGCTTTCTTGCATAGAAAGAAAAGTGTTTGTTCTTTTGTCCAGCCTTGTTCTGTCGCCACCTGGGGCAAAAATAGGGCACTATAGCCTCTTTTTTGTAAGATAATCCCATGTTTGTCTACATCGTATTCTTCCAGGGATGCTATAGGGGTTATAGGCGATAGGACAGAGATTTCAATATGGATGAGAGGTACTTCTTCTTTTTTTACTGGCGAAAAGCGCGGATCGTGAACAGCAGAAGAAATTGCCTTATCTATAACGGCTTCAAAGAGTGCTTCGCTGGGATAAATAGAGCCAATACAGCCTCTAAGTTCCTTATCGATTCTATAAGTAACGAAGCATGCTCTCTTGGCTTTTAGATTTTCTGTAAGCACGGAAGTATCGGTAATTTTATACATGGAATGCTGGTATATATATTGTTCTAAGGTTTTTCTTGCCAGCTCCAGAAGAAATTGTTGTTCTTTTTGATTTAGCATATTGGACACCTTTCCAAAAGAAAAAGCCGTGGTTTCTTTATTTTGATAAGAAACCACGGCTTTTTTTCAAATTAGATCTACAGTAACTATATTTTTGCAGGGAGTTGTTGCCCCTGATCATTAGCCAGCTTCTGATTCTCTGTCTGCTGCCTTTTTGCTTAGCTTGATACGATTTTGATCATCAATAGATAGCACTTTGACTTTCATCTTATCGCCTACTTTGACAACTTCAGAAACATTGGCTACATAGTTTTTTGCAAGCTCAGAAACGTGTACCAGCCCTTCTACTCCAGGCAAAATTTCTACAAAGACACCAAAGTCTTTTACGGAAACAGCTTTGCCTGTGTATATCTTTCCTATTTTGACTTCTTCTGTAAGTTGCTGGATAGCATCCTGAGCAGATTGAGCACCTTCTGCAGTCTGGCAGTATATGGTAATGGTGCCTGTGTCTTCTACTGCGATTTTGGAACCAGTACTTTCCTGAAGACTGCGGATGGTTTTTCCTGCAGGACCGATAATGGTAGAAATCTTTTCAGGATTGATCTGCATGCGAAAGACTCTTGGCGCATAGGGAGAAATGCTCCTTTTGGGATGATTCAAAGCAAGCATCATTTCTCTTAGAATATGGAAGCGTCCTTCTTTTGCCTGCTCCAGTGCCTGCATGAAAATTTCTTTGGAAATGCCTGTGGTCTTTATATCCATTTGTAAAGCCGTGATTCCCCTTTGGGTTCCTGCTACCTTGAAATCCATTTCACCATAATGGTCTTCTGTTCCAAGAATATCAGAAAGAATGTAAAAAGACCCCTCTTCTTTCAAAAGCCCCATAGCGATACCTGCAACGGGTCTTTTGATAGGTACACCTGCGTCCATGAGTGCCAGGGTACCACCACAAATAGAGGCCATAGAGCTTGATCCATTAGACGACATGATTTCCGAGACAATACGAATTGTATAGGGGAAACGATTTTCATCTGGCAGTACCTGCTCCAAAGCTCTTTCTGCAAGATTGCCATGTCCTATCTCTCTGCGAGAAGGCCCACGGGATTGTTTCACTTCGCCTGTGCAGAAAGGAGGAAATTCATAGTGGAGCATGAATCTTTTGCTTACATCACTTGTCAATCCTTCTATGATCTGCTCATCCATCGTAGATCCCAGGGTAATGGTTACTAAAGATTGCGTTTCACCTCTTGTAAAAATGGCAGAGCCATGCGTTCTGGGCAGATATCCTACTTCGCATTGAATGGGACGAATTTCTTTTAGATTACGCCCATCTATACGTTTGTTTTCTCGAATCCATTGCCTTACGATTTTCTTTTGTAAGGACTCATAACAACTGTTCAATACATCAGAAGAAATGGAAGCAGTCTCTTCGTTGCTGGCAAATTCTTCCAGGATTTTTTTGAACAAAGCATCTACTTCTTTGCCACGAGCTTTTTTTTCCTTGGTTTGCAAAGCCTTTTGCAAATCTTCATAATACTTTTCCTGCATCTTCGCAGAGACAATTTCTTTTTCTTTGTTTTCGGTTTTTTTGAAATCAACAGGAGCTATACCTGCTTTTTCCACTAATTCCTTTTGCATTGCTATGATTTTTTTGATATATTCATGTCCCCAGAAAATGGCATCCACAACCGCCTGCTCTGAAACTTCTCTGGCCTCTCCTTCTACCATTATAATCGCTTCATTTGTGCCAGTAATCACCAGATTCATATCACTTTTATCTAATTCAGAATATCTGGGATTTAGAATAAATTCGCCATTGATTCTTCCTACTCTTACACTGCCTGTTGGGGTATTGAAGCATATATCCTTGCTTAAAATTAGGGCTGATGAAGCTCCTATCATAGCAATGATATCAGGATCGTTTTCCTGATCTGCTGAAAAAACAAAGGCTGTAATTTGAACTTCATCTTTATAGCCTTCTGGAAAAAGTGGTCGCAATGGCCTGTCTATTAACCTCATCGTCAAAATTTCTTTTGTTGTTGGGCGACCTTCTCTTTTAAAAAAACCTCCGGGAATTTTTCCAGCAGCGTAAATTTTTTCTCTGTATTCTACTGTTAAAGCAAGAAAGCCTGCATCTTCCTGACTTTCTCGAGAAACAGCAGCAACAAAAACAACCGTATCTCCATAACGAACTGTCACTGCCCCATCTGCCTGACGTGCCAGTTTACCTGTTTCTATACTTAAAGTGCGTCCTGCAATTTCTTTTTCAACGCTAAAAACCACTGTTTTCTCCTTCATTATCCGAAATATTGATGGCAAACACGGGGCTAACCTTCTTTAACAATAAAGGGAAAGTTTCCTTTCCCTTATTGTTTTAAGACTTAAATTCGCCCTTTAATCTTATTTTCTGATACCAAGTTTTTCGATCAGTGCTCTGTATTTCGCTAGATCTCTTCTTTTCAGATATTTCAGGAGAGAAGAACGCTGGCCTACCAGCAGTAACAGTCCACGTCTTGCAGCAAAGTCTTTACTATATTTTTTCATGTGCTCAGTCAGTGTTTTTATTCGTTCTGTAATGACGGCTATTTGTACTTCGGTAGAACCACAATCTTTTTCATGGGTTTGGAATTGTTTGATGATTTCCTGTTTATTTTCCATAATGAACTTGGACATAATTTAACTATCCTCTTTATTAAAATAAAAAATCTTTCCAGATATTATATGCTATTTTATAGAATATAATATTTAGATAAACATCATATCTTTTAAAAATTCAACTAAAAACCGATGTAAATTATATAATTAAGCAGATTAATGTGGATAAAGGCTTAAATACGCTTTACTTGCTTTTCTAGGCATAAAAATGCCATGTTTTTCCATATACGTTTTATAGGGTGCCCATATACGATATGGTATTTTTCCATAGACCATCTTAACAAAAGCAATAATACTTTGAATTTCCAATCTTTTCTCAGGAAGCAACGCTACTGTTTCTATTGTGCTTGCCTGATGGATAATTGCTCGAAAAATTTCTAATTTTTGGGAAGGAATTCGTACCTTATCTTTTTCTAAAATCAAACCAGTTACTTCCAATTTCTGTCCTTGAGTACGCACCGCATAGCGTACCTTCTTGGGATTTACCTGCAAACCAGAATTGTGGATGATGGTTTCGATTTCACTTCGTAGGCCATCAGGGAAAGGCATAGGTGCGGATATGGTTATATCATCGGCATATCGGGTATAACGATAGCTTGTTCCATATTTGCTTAATGCCTTATAGATATTTTTATCCAGAGTGATGCATGCTATGTTCAAAAGATAGCCTGATGCTGGCCCACCTTGAGGTAAAACCCCTTTATAAGTCGTGAGCTTAACCAGAATATCAATGACATGGTTCAGTGCTTCATGAGGTATGTTTTCCCCTAAATGCTTCAAGGGAATTTTGAGATAGCGAACCAAAAGATGCTTGACTCTTTGGGCATCTATGGATGGGAACGCTTCTTTCAGATCAAAATTGAGTATTGCACATGCTGTTTTTAAATGGAAATTGGCATTTGTTACTATAGAGCGTCCTTGTATAAAACCATGGGATGCATTAGAAACAGGAATTCTATAAAGCAAGCGGTCCAGTATCCGTCTCTGAATATGCTTTAGTATTTCTGATGGTGCTGCAATTTCTCTGTATGTATTGCTCTCACCTTTAGGGATTTTCCATACTTCGTATGCCTGGTTTTGCTCTAGCATTTCCAGTGCATTTTTTATAGCTATAGCCGGCACGTCTAACCATATTTCCAGGTGATTGATCGCTTCTTCTTGTAAGTCGGCGACCTGCGTGGATAGAATTGCTTTTGGCCCTGGAATGTTTGTATGGGAATATTGCGTTTTGAATGCCAGGATGATTGCACTATTGCATTGTGGGCAAGATAATTTACTTCCACTAAAAGCTTCAACAACAAAAAACTCTGCTGTGCATTGTGGGCATATAATTTTTAAAGCCATGCCAGCCAACCTTAAAAAGTGTTACCGTTCAAAGTGTTTGAAGTTTTTTGCACTATGTATATTGTTTCCATTGAAAAAAAGCCCGAAACCTTTGTGGCTCCGGGCTTTGCTTTGTTAAATTCACAAATCTATCCTGAATATCAGGATTTTGATTCCATGACTGCGCAAAGAGAAAGCGAGAGGCCTTCTACCCTCTGTACACCCCTGTCTACTGCCACTGCCTAGAAAGGCTGTAGTGGCGCGGGTTGCATAGCTTCACCCTGGCATGGGGACACTATGCAGGCGGGGTGTACACCGTGTACTACCCTGGGTAGAGTACCCAGGGATAGGGGGGTATGCTCCCTCTCACCCTATAAGAACCTTACCTCTACCCATCGGATACCGATGGCTACAACGTAAAAACGTAACGAGGCACACCATAGGAATGGTTAGGTAGCCAGTCAAAAATTTTTACTCTTGCAAGGTATTTTATAAGTAAAATGATACTGTGTCAAGATAAAAAAGAAATATTTTCTGGAAATTTTTGCTTGTAAATAAAAGAAGTTTTTATAAAATAATGCCAAAAGTATAGCCATTATTAAACCATGAAATTTTTATGATCAGGAGCTTTTTTTTATGAAAAAAATTCTTTCTTTTTGTTTTTTATTCTTGTTTTTTATTGTTCTTTATGCACAAAACCAGGATATTCTTGTTTTGGTAGAATCTTCCAGATCAGAGACTTTGTTGGAAAAAGGCAACCTTACTGCAGGAGAAATTTTCTTTTCTATAAAGCCTTTGCTTTCTACTTCCAGAGGCGCACAGTGGCTTTTGGCATCTCCTAAAACTCGCGTAGAGATGTCAGGATGGGATCTGGCGCACTATATGGTACAAAAAAATCAGGAAATTTTATATGCAGAGCCTGATTATACAGAAATACAAACCTATCCAGAAGATGAGTCTTCCCAAAAAGAATATTCTTCGAGAGCAGACTGCACAGAACACGCTTATACAAACGATTGGGATCATCCTTCCCAGGTTGTTTTCAACTGGCATCTTCTGGATTCTCATTCTCAGCTCAAAAGTGCAAGACAACCTGACAGCAGTAAAAAAATTCGCATTGCCCATGTAGATACAGGATATGACCCTTCCCATATCAGCACGCCCAAATATTTGTGTACAGATTTACAGAGAAATTTCGTAGAAGGGGAAAATCCCTATTCCGCAGTAGATCCTGGCAAAGGTGGTCTTTTGGATCAGCCCGGACATGGAACTGCAACGCTCGCTCTTCTTGCTGGCAACAGAATCAAACGCTCGGAAAACAACTTCGATGATTACATAGGTGCTGCTCCTTTCGCAGAGATCGTTCCCATAAGGCTTTCTAAATCCGTTATCCTGTATAAATCCAGCGAGTTTGTAAAAGCACTCAATTATATCATGCAACCTAATATTCACTGTGATGTTTTGTCTATGTCTATGGGCGGAGTCGCTTCTCAGGCATGGGCAGATGCCGTGAATCTTGCTTATGAAAAAGGAATCGTGCTTGTTACCGCAGCAGGAAACAACATTGGTTTAAAACCTACCTATAATCTTGTTTACCCTGCAAGATTCAACCGTGTAATAGCAGTATGTGGCGTAACCTACGCTCATACACCTTATTTCAAATACGGTCTTTTCTCCTTAAAGATGCAGGGAAATTATGGCCCCGACTCTGTTATGGGATCGGCTATAGCAGCCTACACGCCCAATGTCCCCTGGGCACTCCATAGTTGTGGAACAAAATTCGATATGGATGGAGCAGGAACCTCTTCTGCTACTCCTCAGATTGCTGCATGCGCTGCTCTCTGGCTACAAAAATATCAGAGCCAGAGCTACACATATCCCTGGCAAAAAGTGAATGCAGTAAGATATGCTCTCTTTAGTTCAGCAGAAAAAAGCTTGAAGGATTCCCAGAAATATTATGGCAATGGTGTGCTAAGAGCATCAAAGGCACTCGCCGTTCCCCCAAGACTGGAATCCAAACCTGTTGACAAAGATGAAGTGCGTTTCCCCATTTGGACAATTCTCTTTGGAAAACGGGATGGCCTTGCAGAAAAGATGTTTGAAGTAGAAATGTGCAGACTGGAGCATAATAATAGCAAAATACAAGAAATCACCGCACAGTTTGAAGAAACCCAATTCCTTACAGAAGATCAAAAACAGGCGTTGAAAGAAGCTGTTCTCCAGATGCCTGAAGCATCTGAAACATTGAAAAAATATTGGATGGATCTTAAATAGCCATATTATGATTCATCTTTTGTATCTGATTAAAAAGAACACGAAAAAAACTTTCGTGTTCTTTTTTTTGCCTATCACTGATTCTCTACAGAAACTTTTGCTATAATTTTAGAAACTTATTTTTAAATTAGCGAATGGCAAATTATTAAGGAGTAATGTATTATGAAAGTTTTTGTTGTAGTTTTTGTATTGATTTTTGTTTTTGTATCCTCCCTTTTATCACAATCCAGATGGGTTCTGGCGATTGGGATTTCTGAGTATACGGATAACAACATTACAAGCCTGAAGTATTGCCATAGAGATGCCCAGGCATTGGCGGAGTATTTCAAGAAAGATGGGGTTCCCTCGTCTCAGATTCAGGTTCTAGTGAATGAAAATGCGACCAAGGAGAACATATTGAATGCCCTTCGCGACATAAAAAATAAAATTTCTTTTGATGCGCAGTTTGTTTTCTTTATTTCAGGGCATGGTTCTCCTGATCCTGACAACCCCAACAAGCACTATTTCCTTACGTCAGATACGACTCAAGGATACCCAGATACGGCTTTGGATATGAAGCAGGTAAAAGAGGAGATCACCAAGATGCGCATCAAGGAAGCCGTGATGCTGGTGGATACCTGCCATAGTGGTGGAGCCAAGAGTGGAAACCTGAAAAATCAGGATTTAGATGGAGCTTTTAAAAATACAGTTATAACCCGTATTCAGGAAGTAAGAATAGCGATTCTAGCCTCCAGCCGAACCTATGAGAAGTCTATAGAAAAAGATTCCTGGCAGCATGGAGCATTCACCTATTCGATTCTGCAAGGTTTGTCAGGAAGGGCGGATGAAGACAGAGATGGAAAGATCAGTGTTGTGGAATTGACGGATTTTGTCGAAATGGATGTACGCAAACTGACCAGACGAGGCCAGAATCCCACTTCGCACTTCAGTGGGCATTGGAATACAGGTTCCGTTTTTGGCTCTTCTTTAGGAAAACCAGATACTCCAGAGCCATCGGCTCCTTCCAATTCAGATCGTAAATGGGTCAGCACATCCGAAGATGGCAGGTTTAAAGTAGATTCTGTGGGTATTATCCTGGATCAAGAAACAGGCATGGAATGGCTCGTCGGCCCGAATAGGGATGCGACTTATACCTTTGCAGAAACTTGGGTAGCAAGTCTTTCCAAATGGACCTATGGCGATGGCTGGCGCATGCCAACAAAACTCGAGCTGAAAAAGTTGTATTGCTATGGCAAAGGCACGAGGAACATTGACCCTGTTTTCAAAACTTTAGGATGGTTTGTATGGGCAGAGATTAAAGATTCTTCGTCTGCGTGGTATGTCATCTTTGAAAACGGTGGCGAACACTGGGACTACCGTGAGGGAGACGGAGGCCCCCGTGTTTTTGCGGTGCGCGTAGGAAAACAATGACTTACATAGCAATTATTTGTAGCCGCAGGGTTGCGCCGAAAATGACCATCTATTCAGAAAAGACAACCTTCAGCACAATCCCTGCGTCTTTTGCAATAGAGACTAACGGAATCGAACCTTTTTAAGTGACCCAGTTAAAGGGTATTGAGCAAAAACTCTCCTGATTCAATCTTTTGCAGAAAGTATGTTATCAGATTTCTAATCTTTCAAACGCTTGTTTGCCTAAATATAGGGGCAATGCACAAGCAATTATGGTTATAATTGCCGTTAGAGATATTCCTATGTAAATTTTATAAAGGTTGCTGTCTTCTCTCAAAAGCCAATAGGAGGGAATATTTTGCAGGCTTACTATAGCAAGCACAAAAAACAAATTTAGTATGAGGTTCAGCGTACCTCCAAAGCCTGAAACGATTTTGGAAGGGCTGTCCTCTTTAAAGTTGGGATATATGGCACCCATTCCGACAGAAAGGCTTGCAACACCTAGAGTAAGACAAAATACAGTAAATATATGGAAAAGAGTCAGATTCCAGGGCATTTTGAGCATATAGCATGAAAGGATAATCAACATTTCGCTTGTAATAAACAATGTCACAACAGCGAAGAAAAATTTGGCGATAAGGATGCCTTGCCTTTTTAGTGGCATAACGCCTAGCATCCAGAATCTTTTTCCTTCCAGAGAAAGCATAGGAAATATGAAACGGCTGGCGAATGTGCAGTTGATTAATGCTGTTGCTGTAAGGTTCAAAGAAGCTATCAGGTGTTTCCAGAAAAGAGTCTTTTCATCATATCGTAGTGTCCTTAAGTTTAATACATATAAGAGCAAGAGTCCTAGCAGTATAGCGAACTGCCCCCATTGTAATGGATCGCGCATGAATATTTTTATATCCTTTTCCAGAAAAATGCGGTCATGCCTTTTGAGAAAGGGCAGACAAGAAAGCAGTCGGGAGAAGAAATTCCAACGCCATGTATTCTTCTTTGACTTGAAACTATGCGATTTTGAATAGGCTTCATCGTATTTAAAATAACTCAGTATATAGGCCAAAGAACCTAAGAAAAGGCATTGTGAAACCAGCAATCCGAATTGAAAGAAATAGTCTTTATAGTCCTGATGGGCCAGGGAAAGCATCCCCTTGGATGTCCAAAGAGAAGGAAATAGAGGATGGCGAATAAAATTGAGATAATCCACCACACTTAGAAACCAGGCTGTTGTATAAGAAGGAACTTCTTTTTTCAGACTGGAAATAGAAATCACAAGTAAAATAATCCCGAAAGCCAAAAGAGCAAGAAAGCAGCCTGCAATAATTTTACGAAATCGAATGCAATATAAAACAATGATAAAAGAAATGAGTGTTCCTATAATGGCAGGCAAACAAATAAAGGGAATAAACAAAAGGAGCAATCCTGGATAAAAATCCCAGGAAACCCCGTGGTGTATTCCATAGGCAAAGCAAATAGGGATTCCCAGAAAAAAGACAGACCAGGAAGCGAAGGCGAAGGTTTCAAAGAATTTATAGAAAAAAATGCCAGGGAAGCTTACAGGAGATGTTAATAAATATTGAGTTTCATTTGCCTGAAAAAATACAGAAAATGCAATAATACTGGAAGAAAATACTAACATAAGAAACAATGCGAAATAAAATACAGAAAAAAGATATTCAATCATCATCGTGAAAAAATCGTGAGGAATATAAGATTCAACAAAATGCAATCCACGGTAAAAAATAACGAAAATTGTAATAAAAAAAGCAAGGGCAAACAGAGAAACGACAAAAATTTTTAATAAAGAGTGTTGGCGTAATGTATAAAAGTGATTTCTAAGCAGTTTTTTCTGTAAAAAAGAAAAAAGAAAAAGTTCTTTCATGATTTTATTCCAATACCAGAGGCATTGTCTTGGCATTGCCCCTGGCTATTATATTTAGCCCCTTTGGGGCAAGGTTGAGAGATAGGTTTAAAATATCCAGTTCTTTAGTACTAAAAACTATAATTTCCTATATACTAAAAATAAACATCCTGAAAGCAGCAGGATAAGGCTGCCTGGCTCAGGAACAGAAGATGGGATATTCTGGGTGGGATCAAAATTGTTGGTAAATAATGCCTGTCCTTTTACAATTCTCAGCTCATCAATATAGCCTGTGAAATTGAAATTGTGACCATAGGAATAATAAGAACAAGTTCCTATATAAACAGTGCTGCTGCCATTCATCTCGGCTGGCATATATAAGGTACCCTGGCTCACACCATCAATGTAAGCAGTGATTGTTCCATTACGCCTTACTGCTGCAACGTGGTGCCATTGGTTGTTTGTATATTCACCAATACTTCCAGGGATAATCGCATTCGCTCCTGTGCTGTTATGATATAGCCACAATGCACCAGCGTCATTAAAGTCGAAATCTATATTATCTGTTCCCATGATACCAAAGGATAATGCGTGCATTCTATTATTTGAACTACTTTTCATCCAGAAATCAATGGTATAATCGCTTCCTGAGGCAAAGGCAAAACTGTTGGGCGTGGCGATACTCAGATAGCTTGAGCCATCAAAATAAGCACTCTTTCCACCGCTTACACTGGTTGCTGTGGTCTGGGTAACATTGCCTGTAACCGATATGATATGGTTTCTTCCAGAACTATCTACAAAGCTGCTACCCTGCCCATCGAAATGCATAAGCAATTCCTCTGCGCCTAAAATAGCACAAAGCATAAAGAATAGAATAAATTTCATAGCCTGGCTCCTTTCTATATTTTATTATAGAATTTTATGCAAAGAAGATAGCATGAGAAAGATAATGCAAGCAACATTAGACTAGAAGGCTCTGGAATGGGGGTATTGGTATAAATATGAGAAACTTCGGTATCGCTTAAAGCTCTATTGAAAAGCATGACTTCGTCTAGTTGTCCCCCGAAGTAGTAGCCAAAATGACTCCATGTGCCAAGATAGAAATAGTCAGGCATAGTGTAATAGTAAGGTGTACTGCCCATCACCTTTTGTATGGTTTGCTTTACTCCATTGATATATAGGGAATGGGTAGAAGGTGATGGCGCACCATTATAAAAAACAGCAGTTACATGAACCCACTGGTTTGCCATACCAGAGTCACTGATCCCAGTGACATCGCTGTTGGCAGAATTGAAGCCAAAATAACCAGCGCAGAGATATAGATCTTGTAGATAAAAGCCTATAGGCATCTGGCTAGCTCCACCATACCATTTCATCCAGAAGCTGACAGTATTTGCACCACCAGTGCTTGTGTTGAAGGAAATATTCGAAACTTTCAGATAGTCATCGCTTCCATCCAAAAGCAATGCTCCTGAATTTTGAAATCCACCAGTGCTAGCTCTTGTAGCACCATTATATCCTACAGCATCATAGGCATTGAAGTCATCCGAAAAATCGCTGTTGAAGCTGTAGTAAGCAATCAGTCCATTTTCTAAAGGAACAGCACAAAGTATTGTGCTATAAAACACGATCAGTAATTTTAAAAACAAAATTTTTTTCATATTTGACCCCTTTCTGTCTTTAAATTTTTTGAGTACTTTTTCTATTTTAGCATTGTGCAAAGAAAATTCAACGGAAAAAAAAATACATACAGAGTCTTATTAAATTTTAATGCACATATTGTCTGATATTCATGAAAGACTTTGGTGGTTTCTTCCGAAAAAAATTTAATTTTAGATAGAAAAGAAAATATATTTTATCCTTGATTTGTGAGAGTCAAGGCTATAGAATCACTTGCGGTATAGAAATTTATAGTTTTGAGTAACTGCCTGTCTAATCTTAAAATGTAACCCCAAAGAGGTGGAATATAATAGCCAGGGACAACCCCACTGGTATTTTTATAGATGAGTATTTGGATTTTATCTATAAAAATTTGGCAAGAAAAATAGACTTTTTTCTTGCCAAATTTTTTTGTCTTTGTAAAATCCCAAAATTCGACATTGTTCGCCATACTAATCCCAAAATTACTTTTAAGGAAAGTATCAGTCTCATGCAAAAAAATTTTTCGATTGATTCTCTGCTCTCTTCAAGACTCTCTCTCTGTCCTCAAATATATAGAGACAGGGTTTATTTTATAAGCAATCTTAGTGGTATTTTAAGCCTTTATTCTATGCAGATAAATGGCAGTTTCCCTAGTCCTATGCTTCCTTTGAATATGGCGTTGCCCAATCCTGTTTTTTTAGAGGAAACTTTGCCTTTTAAAATTTTACCAGATATGGGCAAAGTACTTGTTATGTGCGATCATGATGGTGATGAGTTATATCATCCTTATCTGATACCTATCTATGGAGGAATTCCTGAGCCTCTTTTCCCAAAAAAATTTAAGGAAGAATCTCTTTTGCTATTGGATGTTTGCACAAAAAATAGTTTTGCCTATTTTCAGAGAGATCCAAAAAGAGATGTAGAATGGGAAATTTTACAGGTCAATCTCAGCACAAGAAAGATCAAGTTTTTAGGTAGTAGCTGCTATGGTAATCGCTTGTTTGCTCGTAGTGCAGACCATTCTCTTTTATTTTTTGAAGATTTTATTGGATTCGATGATAGAGTAATCTATCGATGGGATGAAGAAAAGCACCAGCGTGTACTTTTTTTAGGATTGCCTTTAGAAAAAAGAACAGCAACTTACAAGAAGCATACTTTTACTTCTGGGAATATAACCAGCGACAATCGTTATATTTTTTGTGTAAGCTCTTATTTCCATGATAATTATAGCCCTTGTCTTATTGATATTGAAACGCAGGAAATACGAGAAATAGAAGTTGCTGGGATTGAAAATCAGGGAGAAGGTGAATTACAAAGGATTCGTTGCATTGCAAATAGTGATTATGTATTAGAATATAATATAGATGGCTGTAGTTATTATTATTTAGGTGCAATGGATAGAAATAAACGGGTTTTTTATGTACATGAAAATATTTGCGGGCATGATACGCTACGACAAGGGGTTATGCATAGCTATGATTTAAGAAAAGAAGTAGACCGCTATTCTGGTATTTTTTGTTTTTCAAAAGCTACATCCCCTTTGCAATTATATAGAATAGAAATTCGAGAAGGAAAAGAATATCGGAAAATTACCGATGAGAAAATCTTGGGAATTCCAGAGGATATGCTCTCCGAAGGAGAGGATGCCTCCTATTGTAGTTTTGATGGCACTAGAGTCTCTGCTCGCCTTTATTTACCTTCACAAGATTTAGAATATGAAGGAAAAAGACCTTTGATTTTATATATCCACGGAGGCCCGCAATCTCAAGAAAGACCAGATTTTACATGGTTTTCTATGCCACTTATTCAGTATTTTACATTAAACGGCTTTGCTGTTTTTGTCCCTAATGCAAGGGGATCTACTGGCTATGGTATAGAGTATATGAATAAGGTTTTAAAAAATTGGGGAGGAGATGATCGTCTTGACCATCTACATGGCTTAAAAATGCTGGAAAGAGATTCTCGTATTGACTCTTCAAAAAGGGGAGTTTTAGGACGCTCTTATGGTGGATATATGACCTTGACTTTGATCTCAAGACACCCTGAATACTTTCAGGCTGCTTGTGATATGTTTGGCCCTTATGATTTACTTTCTTTTTATAAAAATTCTCCTGATTCTTATAAGGCATGGTTAGATTTATTAGTAGGAAATCCAGCAAAACCAGAAGAAAAAAGATTATTAATAGAGCGTTCTCCAAAAACTTATTTAGAGAAAATTCAATGCCCTCTGATGATTATACAGGGTAAAAACGATCCTCGTGTTCTGGAGAGCGAGTCTTTAGAATTAGCAAACCAATTGAAAAAACAAGGTAAATCACTGGAATATCTGTGTTTTGAAGATGAAGGCCATGATATTTTAAAATATAAAAATCGCCTTGTTTGTTACCAAAGCATTATTGATTTTTTCAAAAAAAATCTTTAATCTGGTTTGGTTAATTTCAAAAAATATAATTTATAACTAACTATTATTAAATAAGTTACAAATTATTTTTAAAAAATAAGAAAAAAGGTATTGACAAAAGAGAAAAATTG
>CALKWO010000217.1 GCA_938003875.1 uncultured bacterium | reverse complement strand
GGTTCTCTTTAAAAATCAAAAAAGTTCACTTACAAGCTGCGGAATATAGGTATAATGCTGTGACCACAGAAAACGTTAGAATAGGAAAAACTATGGCATCAGAAAAATCAGAACGATTGCTTTCTCTGGATATTTTTCGTGGCCTCACTATTGCTGCTATGATTTTGGTAAACAATCCAGGAAGCTGGACAGATATATATGCACCTCTGAAACATGCCGATTGGCATGGTTGTACTCCTACAGATTGGATATTCCCTTTTTTTCTTTTTATTGTGGGTATGGCTATTACCCTGTCTTTACAGAAAAGAAAGGAGAGAGGGGATAAAGATTTGTTTTATCCTGTTGTTCGCAGGGCTTCTATTCTTTTTCTTTTGGGACTTTTTTTAAATGGCTTCCCCTTTTTCGATTTTGGGCAGATTCGCATTCCTGGAGTTTTACAAAGAATAGGCATTGTGTATTTTATTACTGCCTGCCTTTTTCTAAAAACCAGCATCAAAGTGCAAGGTATAACAGGAATTTCTTTATTGTTTATATATTGGGGCTTGATGACTCTCATCCCTGTCCCTGGCATAGGAAAGGCCAGCTTGGAACCAACAACCAGCCTCGCAGCCTGGCTCGATAACCTGGTATTAGGAGGACATCTTTGGAGCAAGAGCAAAGTGTGGGATCCAGAAGGTATTCTAAGCACAATGCCTGCCATCTCTACTGCTATTTTAGGCATCTTTCTGGGGCATTGGCTCAATACTAAGAAAGATTCCATAAGCAAAGCTGCATGGATTTTTGTTTTCGGAAATTTTCTTCTTGTGTCTGGATTAGTATGGGATAGTGTGTTTCCCATAAATAAGAATTTATGGACAAGCTCCTATGTCCTTTATACAGGAGGAATCGCTTTTCATGTTTTTGGCTTGTGCTATTGGATAAGCGATATACATGGATATAGTTTTTGGACAAAGCCTTTTTTGGTCTATGGATCCAATGCCATTACAGTATTCTTTCTATCAGGAATTTGTGGACGTTTGCTTGGTATCATCAAGATCAGCAATTCGTTAGGAGAGCAAATATCACTAAAAGGCTATCTTTATGATATGCTCTTTATATCATGGCTGACACCTGTAAAGGCTTCCTTGATGTGGGCCATAGTCCATGTTTTGTTTTGGCTAGGAATTATGTGGATTTTGTATGTAAAAAAAATATTTATAAAAATATAGATCTTTCTTGCAGCAATATTTTCTTTAAATTCCAGGAAAAATTGCTAAAATAGTATGGATGAAGCCAGTTGAAAAGCCTTTGGACTGAAAGGCCTGTATATACCAGGGCACTGCCCTGGAAAAAGGGATTTATTTTATTTTTGGAGAATGGAATTTTATGAGCAAACGTGAGATTACGATTGATGATCTATTTCGTATGAAGCTTATCAATAGTCCTGAAATTTCACCTGATGGAAAAAGAATTGTCTTTACCTATCGCTGGACAGATGTAAAAAGCAATACGTACTACTCGAATCTTTATATGGCGAATCTGGAAGATGGCTCTGTTGCGGCTTTCACACGAGGGGACAACCATGATGCTTACCCACAATGGTCACCAGATGGAAAGCATATCGTATTTCGTTCTGACAGACAAAAAAAATCAGGGTTATGGCTCATTCCCTCGCAGGGAGGCGAAGCATATCCTTTGTTTACAGAAAAGGGAGCTGTTGCAGAATATACATGGTCTCCTGATAGCAAGCATATTGCCTTTACTTTCCGTCCCCCTGATCCTCATGTGTGCAATGCGCATCTGAGCGGCGATCCTTCCTATAATCCTAAAGAGGAAGACGAAAATCCCTATGACATCATTGAGGATATTCCTTATAAGAGCAAAGGCGGGTATGTATATCCCAAAGGTAAATTCCATATTTATATGATTGATATAGAAAGCAAAGAAAAAGTCCAGCTTACAAACGAAAAATATAGCGATGGAAATCTTTGTTTTTCTCCTGATGGAAAAAAGCTTGCTTTCACTTCCAATCGTTCTGAGAACCCTTTAAAAGACTATGAAAATACCGATATCTATCTATTGGATTTAGAAACCAAAGAGCAGAAAAAGATCAGCCATACCTGGGGTTCCAAAGCAGGAATGGCATGGACAAAAGATGCCAGATATATTTTCTTTACAGGCCATGAGGTTCCCAAAGGGGAAGGCGGAACCGCCGATATGAAAATTTTCAAAATGGCTGTCGATACTGGCAACACAACCCTGATTACACAGAATTTCCAGGGATATGTAAGCAATATGCTGATTGGTGATGCCAGGGAATTCGATGATATCGAGCAGCCAGTCGCCTTTATAGAGGATGAAAAAAAGGCTTTATTCTGTGCCAGCTACCATGGCGGATGCTATTTATACGAAGTCGGTACAGAAGGCGGAGAGCCTAAAAAAATCGAAGAAGGCCATCATGAAGTGGTCTACTATACGATAGATAAAAAAAGCGAAAACATGGCTGTCTTGAAAGGAGATGCTCTTCATCCTTCAGAACTTTTTCATTATAAAAAGACCGAAAAGGGATGGGAAAGCAAAAAGCTTACTTCTTACAATGCTTTCCTTGCAGAAGAAACCAACATCAGCAATCCAGAAGAAATCTGGATTACCAACAGTGAAAATGTGAAAATCCAGGGATGGTTGATTAAACCTGCTGATTTTGATCCTTCTAAAAAATATCCTTTGATCCAGGAAATCCATGGCGGACCTAAAATTCTATATGGCTATACTTTCTTTCATGAGATGCAGTATTTTGTATCCAAAGGATACTGTGTGCTTTTTATCAATCCCAGAGGAAGCAAAGGGTATGGACAGGATTTTACACGCCCCATCGAAGGCAATTGGGGAGTCCCTGACTATAAAGACCAGATGGAATTTCTGGATCATGTCATTTCTTTAGGCTTTATTGACCCCCAGAAAGTTTTTGTAACAGGCGGTTCCTACGGTGGATATATGACAAATTGGATCGTGACACAGACAGATCGCTACTGCGCTGCTGTTTCTCATCGTAGCATCTGTAACTTTACTTCTGTCTTTGGCGTTTCCGCAGGATGCTGCCATTTTGGAAATACCTTTGGTGGTGTTCCCTGGAAAGACCATGAAGCCTACCGCAAACATTCTCCTCTTTTCCATGTAGAAAATGTAAAAACCCCTATTCTTCTCATGCAATCGGAAAACGACCATCTTACTCCTACAGGCGAAGCAGAGCAATTCTTTGTAGCTTTAAGATGCCTGGAGAAAAAAGTTCGCTTCGTTCGCTTTAAAAATGAAACTCATGAGCTTTCTCGTAGCGGAAAACCAACCAACAGAAGAGCAAGATTGGATATAACATTGGATTGGTTTGAAACTTATAGAAAAGCTTAATGATAAATAGCGCAAACCTCAAAAAGTTTGCGCCTCCCAAAAAAGGAGGCCGTGTATGAAAAAAATCTTGATGATTTTAAGTATATTTATTGGTTTTAGTAATGTTTTTGCCTTTACTATCTCCTATTTTTCTCCTTCTGTTTTTAATGGTAGTAATATGACTGCAACAAACCAGGCATTAGGAGTATCGGACTATATGTTTGAAGACTTCGATGACAATACACTAATCCCTGGTCTGACAATCACTGCCACTGTTAATATTCCGAATAGCTATATGTCCTATCCGTCCACTAGAGTACACCAGGGATCGAGTACATCTGGTATTAGCACCAGCTCTATTGCTTCCTGGGCTGGAAACCAAAAAATCATCTATCCTCAGGTAGTAGCCAATATCCACCGTTTTGATTTTGCGCAAGGAATTAGCTCTTTTGGTATTGGAATCGCTGAAATCGATGATATTGGAGGCCCCCATGCTATCTATGTCAATGGGCAGGATACAGGGCTAAGAGTCGAGAGCCTGTCGGGCTTTGTTCGTACTGGTGGACGAAACCTTTATGTCAGGGTAGATGCAGGAACAGGAGAGCAGATTACTTCCTTTGCCTTGCAGACAACCACGACAAATACCAATGATGTGGAATCTCTGTTTTTTAGCCACCTGGCTTTTAAGGAAGCCCCTGATGTAGGAGTGACCTCCGTACCTGAAGCGAATACTTTCTTTTTGTGTATGACAATTTTGTTTTTTTGTGTCATAATAAAAAAGTAGTAAGCTTT
>CALKWO010000216.1 GCA_938003875.1 uncultured bacterium | reverse complement strand
ATAAGATTACAGCTTACGCACGGGAAAGATTGCCTCCGAAGGAGGCTAATTTACTTAAAAAGATTCGATTCAGTTAGTCTCTATTGGCAAAAGACGCAGGGATTGCGCTGAAGGTCATCTTTTCCGAATAGATTGTCATTTTCGGCGCAACCCTGCGGCTACAACTTACTGCAAAGTAAGCAATGGGTAGAAACAGGTTTGCCCCCCGATTTCCAGGCAGAAAACATAGAGTGCTGCTATCCTTAAAAAAATAAACAAACTAATATCTTGATTTTATGATCTATTTTTTTTAGAATAGGGCAAATAGAATTTTTTTAATTTTTTTTTGTCATTTTTTTCCTTTCAGGAGCATTTTGTATGAAGTTTTTCTGTTTGTTCCTCTTATGCTTTTTGATGCTTCTTTCTTCTGGTGTATGTGATAGAGTTGCTGCTACCCATTTATATCACATGCACATGCCCAATTTCTGGCCTTATTTTGATTGCAATTCTTACGACTCTATTCCTTCTGGGCAAAGAGTAGGATATAAACTGGATGGCGATATCGTCGTGTGGCAGGACCAGGGGCTAAAGCTGCCCTTTACCCCTCATGATGATCTAAGAGCCTATTATGCTCATGATGCAAAACAGCAGGGTTATACCCATCGTCCTCCCAATAAAATACGAGAAAACAATCGCAACTGGCGCAAAGCAGGTGCGCAGCTTACCTTTTCTGGAGCCTTGATGACCAACATCCAAAATCTCGCTGACAGAGGCATTCATTTCTGGCAGGGATGGGCAGACAACTATAGAGATGTTTACTACAATGTCAAGACAGAAAACGGGTTTAGAGCTTTGGACTTTGTTTATTTTACCTATCATCACAGCATGGGACCACTGATTGGCCCTGAATATTTTGAAAAAGAACTCAGGATGCACGAGCATATCAGCAAGTCTTCCTTTTTTATGGGGCCAAACTACCAGGCTTCTAAGGGATTCTTTCCTACAGAACTGGGATTTTCTGAAAGACTGATCCCGACCTTGAAAAAATTGGGAATCGAATGGTCTTTTGTTGCCAATGTTCACCTTTCCCGTACCTTAAAAGACTATCCTAATATGGATCTTTCCCACACCAACGATCTCATCAGTCCTCCCAATCCCGCTTATATGCTAAATGAATTCTCTAAAGGGCAATGGTACACAGAACCTATTTTCAACCAAAATAGAGAAGTCTGCAATAAATATCCTTTCGCTGCTTTACCCCATTGGGCAAAATATGTAGATCCTGCAACAGGACGAGAAGATAAGGTTATTGTCGTTCCTGCAAACCAGGCAGCAAGCTGGCAGGAAGGCTTCATGATGGTGGGGCCAGAGCTGGCGAACAATGTCGTTGCCAATGCTTCTCAGAGCAATCGTCAGTGCATTTTCGTAACGGCAAAAGATGGCGATAATTCCAGCGGATATGGAAGCGGTCAGGATGGATACGATAATTCCACTCGTATTTACTCTGGCGGTTCTATAGAGCCTATGAGCGTGCAGGAATACCTCAAAAAAAATCCAGTACCTGAAAGCGATGTTGTTGCTGTAGAAGATGGTTCCTGGATAGACACAGGGGATTCTCCTGGCGATCAAAACTGGTATCACTGGCAATTGCCTCCTGGAAGATGGCAGCACCCCAATAAAAAAGACAACGAGCCTTTTACCGTAGATATGGAAACAGGCTACCATTTTCAGATGCGTTTTTATGCTCTATTGCAAGCCTATTTAAACTATGCTATTACCGCAGAGCAAATCCAGGTTGCTAAAGACAATGGTAAACCTCTGCGCATTGAGCAAATCACAAATCCCATCAAAGGCACTGCTAACTTTGCAGAATTAGGATGGTATTTCTTAGCATCCACTCTGGACTCTGGTTTTGCTTATTATGGGGAAAATGTGGACGATACCATGAAGCCTATCAACGGCATGGAAAATTCCCTGTATTTTACAAAAAAATTCGTTCAGCAAAACCTTTCTGCTGACAAAACAGGCCCTACGATGTGGTGGGTACAGAGATGGCCAACCAACCCAGGCGCAACCAACAGAGATAAATCCACAGGCTGGGTAAGACGTTCTTTCAACAATGAATTTTCTATCTATACCTACGCATTCGATGCCAATGGAATCAAGCGCATGACGCTCAAAATCCGCGTAGACAAAGATGGTGTCAACCCAGTACAAGACAATACCAATGAAGTCTATGATCCTCAGACCCTTGCCCTACAGCAAAAAAGCATTGATCCTGCTGGTGTAAGCGATTGGGAAGACTATGCCATGACCTCTCGCAAGTTGCCTCCCAATGGTATGGAGAGAGACAAAGACTACAATGCAAAATATTATGACCCAGTGCCAGCCTCTATATGTGCTGATCTTTACTATTGTTATCTGGATAAATATGAAAATTGTCTTATTGATTATTACATCGAAGCAGTGGACAATCTAGGCAATGTAAAACGTTCTGAAATCCAGCATGTTTGGGTTGGAGACAGAAGTGGGACAAGACCTTTCATCACAGCAGAAGAACAGATCAAGATAATCAAAACATCCAGCCTTCCTGACAGCAGTCCTTCTGGAAGCGATGTCGTTTTTCAGGCAGAAGTTTCTTTGCAACAAGACATGGATGGTCATCCTTACAATCAGGTTTTGAAAATTTATTTTGATAAAGCCACAGAAAAAGGCCACGTAGCTCACTGGTGGTTCAGGGAAACAGCAGGCGGCCCCGCCGTCAAACCAGATGCTTCTTACAAAAATCCAGACTATACTCATGTGGATGGAAGCGATGGTAAAAGCGTTGACACAACTATGAAATACGACAGCGAAAAAGCAAAATACTATTTTGAAATCGGGCCGTTTACCAACGCACAAAAGCCCAAATATATAGGCCACATGCTAGGTGCTCCTCTCTGGACCGAGCAAAAAGAAAGCAAAATCAACTATGTCATTACAGCACCCAAAATCCTTGTAGAGCTAGATCTCAGTGCCGTAGGACTGGGAAAACAACAAATGACTTTGACTGCCTCTCAGAATGGGCTTTTTTACTTCCAGTGCAAAAAGAATATCAAGGGTAACCCTGGAACTTATAACTTCCCTGTAACAGCAAGAACCGAAGACGGATCTTTACAGACACAAAAAAAATACTATATTGTCTACAGCATCCGTTAGATTATATTATAGATTGTAGCATCAGGGGCAATAGATTGTAGCCGCAGGATTGCGCTCAAAAAGATGTATCTGCTCAAAAGCCGAACGCCAGCGCAATCCCTGCGCCTTTTAGCCTATGCACTACTAATCTTAAAATGCTTGTTATTCTACAAAAAAAAATTTGAACCACAGATGTGTTTCACTCAAGAAAGGAAAATCATGGAACGCACCCTAGTTTTATTGAAACCCGATGCATTACAACGAGGGTTTGTCGGAAAAATCATCCAACGTTTTGAAGAAAAAGGAATGAAGATTGCTGGATTAAAAATGCTTAAAATGACACCAGAAATGGCCGCTAAACACTATCGTGCCCATGTCGATAAAGGCTTTTATCCTTCCCTGGCAAAATTTATGACAGGCTCTCCCATCGTTGCCATTGCAATAGAAGGGATTGCTGCCGTTCAAGTATGTCGTAAAATGACAGGAGCTACCTTTGGTGTTAAAGCTGAGCCAGGAACGATTCGCGGTGATTATGGAGTTTCCACAAGCTTCAATCTTGTCCATAGCTCAGAAGACAAAGAAGCAGCAGCTTGGGAATTGCCTATTTTCTTCAAAGAAGAAGAGCTTTTCTGCTCCTCCCTTGCCATAGAACCATGGATTTATTGCGAAGAAGACATAAAAAAAGCATCTTCATAAGCCAAAACAAGACGAAGGATGAAATAAGTAAATAAGGAATAGGAATTATTCCGCAGCTTGTAAGTAAACTTTTTTCCTTAGAAGGTGCGGAACGTAGATATATTTTTTCCTTCGTGTTTTTTTCGTGTTCTTCATGGTGAAAATCAAAACGAAGCTCCAGATTGCTTGAGGTTGGAAAGAAGTGTCTGGAGTTCATTCTTTAGGGATTCCATATCGGAATAGCGGTTTTGCTTTTTTTTCTCCAGCATTTTTTCTACAACATTCTGCAAAGACCTGGGAATTTTTTGAACACTGCAAGAGGGCCAGGCAAAAGGTTCGTGCAAGTGTGCCATCATGGTACGGACAGAATTTTTTTTGCTAAAAGGAAGATCCCCTGTAATCATTTGATATAAAGTAATCCCTAAGCTATAAATATCCGAAGTCCCATCTAAAATCTGGTTCTGGCATTGTTCTGGCGACATATAGTCTGGTGTGCCTACAATCTGATTTCTGCCTGTTACTGTCTGATCGTCGTTGATTTCTCTTGCAATCCCAAAATCGATGATCTTAATGGATTTTTGGGTACGATTGTAAAGAATGTTCGACGGTTTAATATCTCGATGCACGATGCCCAGGCGATGAGGTACCGACATTCCCTGGGCAATCTGGATCGTAATTTCTATCGCTTCTTCCCAAGAAAGATAGTTTTCTCTGTTCAAAATTTTCTGTACAGTTTCTCCCTGGAAGTAGGACATCACAATATAAGGCATACTTTCTTCATAGCCTACCTGCAAAATTTCGATGATATTCGGATGCTTAAGCTGAGGCATGATCTTTGCCTCTCTTTGGAAACGGACTATCTGGTGCTGCTCTTGTAGCGCAATAGGGGGCAAAATTTTAATCGCTACAGAAAGATTGCCTCTTTTCCCTTTATAAACAACACCACTACCACCTATTTCGATCATGCTTTCTATATAACATCCAGCGAACTCTCTTTGCTCCATATTCAGGTTGGCTGTTTCCAACAAAACCTGATAAACACAGTTCAACAAATCTTCCTGTCTGACAGGCGTTGCCAGAACACGATATATCTGAGAGTAGCCTTGCATTTCTGGCTGATTTTCCACAGCTTTTCCAGAGATTAAAATAACAGGCAAATTCGGGGATAGCCTTTTAAGAGATAAAAAAAATTCCTCCTGGATTCCTGAAGCTGCCATATTGACTATCATCAAATCAGGGCGATATATCCTGAGTTTTTTTAAAGTATCTTGCGCATTCAGAGCAGATATGGTCTGATATTCTTCTATCATCAAAGCGTCGTTGTAAAAATTCAATGATAGAGAGTCTTCCACCACTATCATAATTGTCTTCATAATGTTAGCATTCCTTTAGTACAAAGCAAGCCATTATCCTGTTATGCAACCTAAAGTATTTTCATCCTAACGATGTCATTGACTCTCTTGTCTTTTGTATACTCTCACGTATTCTATCTCCATTTTTTGAGGGAAAATAGAAGTATCCACACCTTTCATTCCGCCCCAGGAACCACCAACGGCAATATTCAGAATGAGATGGAAATCCTTGAAAAAAGGCCAGTACTCCCATCCTTTGTTTTCATTCAAGCTAGTAAAATAATGACGATCATCCACGAAAACTTTGATCTCTTTTTCATTCCATTCCAAGATATAGTCATGAAAAGCATCCTGAGCATCCGCTACCTCAATGATTGCAGTTTTCTGGGTATTGTTGAGGTGAACGTACTTCTGGCAATGTGTGGAAGCATGTATCTTGCCAGGATTGAATCCCACATGCTCCATAATGTCAATTTCGCCGTTATCAGGCCAACTGCCATTGCCTAAATCCCATACAGTAGGAAGCATCCAGATAGCGGGCCATGTGCCTGTGCCTTTTGGTACCTTCGCCCTTATTTCAAAACGCCCATAGGTCCAATCTCCCAATCCTTTTGTCACCAATCTTGCTGAAGTGTAGGATTTATCTTCATAGGATTCTAATCGAGCTTCAATAATCAGCTTACCGTTTTCTACCCTGGCATTTTCTTTTCTTTCTTTTATATAATATTGCAATTCCTGGTTTCCCCATCCATGTCCCCCTACATCATAGGCCCATTTCTTAGGATCAGGCAATCCATCTGTTTCAAACTCGTCCTGCCACACCAACACCCATTCCTGGGCACAGCAAAAAATACAAAAAAAGAAAACCAGATAGCATAGAATAAAATTCTTAGTCCATATCATATTTATCACCTTGAATAAGTTTTTTTAGTAAAATTCAGAATTTTCTTGCAATTTTTTTCTCTTGGAAAGAAAATTGTTTTTAACCAACATATTCTATCAAAATATTCCGAGTTGTGCTAAACGAAAAAGATCTATCAGGACTTTTTACACAAACGTTAAGTTTAATATCTTGTCTTGCAGTAGATTGTAGCCGCAGGGTTGCGCCGAAAAAGTCATGTCTGCTCAAAAGTCTAACGCCAGCGCAATCCCTGCGTCTTTGGTCAATGCCCTTGAACTGGCTCACTTAAAAAGATTCGGTTCAGTTAGTCTCTATTGGCAAAAGACGCAGGGATTGCGCTGAAGGTTGTCTTTTCCGAATAGATAGTCATTTTGGCGCAACCCTGCGGCTACACAAGAGCAACCCTGCGAACCACTACGTATTTTCGGCTATTGCTCAAGATGTTAGCTGTGGAGTGTAGGTTTGACCATTACAGATTCTGGAATTTTTTCGCGAATTTTTTCCTCCCATCCCAGGGTTTTTGCAATTTTAGTATTCATAATGAAGATACGCCTTGAAGGATGGTGGATATGGTCTTTGGGCTGGTTTCCTTCAAAAAGCTGCAAGGCTATTTTGGCCCCTCTTTCGGAAATTTCATCCCAGGTTGTTACATAGCCAAACATGCCTGCCTTGTATACTGTCTTTTCCAGGGTTGCCAGAGTGGGAATCCGAGAAGTCAAAATTTCCATATTTTCGGAAGACATATCGGAAATCACGCTTGTGCTTCCTAGCACGACCCATTCAACCTGAGCTTCCAGGAAATACTCCAACGCCTGAGAAATGTCCTCTGCCTTTTGCAAATCAAAGGCAAAAAGCTCGATTTCATTTTCTTTTGTGACTTTCCGTATCTGATCATATTGGATATCCGAATGCAATTCATCTGCCTTATAGACCAGCCCTAGCCTTTTTATGTCAGGCTGTAGTTTGCTGATGGTATTCTGCCACTGGTCTTTGAACTCCAGAGCATGACAGATAGCATAGAAATTTTCGTTCTCTTTCAAATCCAGGGTTCCCAGAACATAAGAATGATAGATGCCAACAAAGACAATCGGGATTTGAAGATTTTTCAGATACTTTTTGGTAGCGATGGCTGCAAGAGAACCTATGGCAAAAATCAGGTCAACGCCAGATTTTTCAAAATAGGCAATCGCTTCCTGGGCATTTTCTTCTTTCTCCTGGCAATTTTTATAAAGGATTTCCAGATTGCTATTGCTGGTTCTCGCCCTGTATCCATGTTCGCTGAGCGTATCTTCTATAATGGTGATAGAACGAGTGAATTGCTCCAGGGTAGACCAATAGATGATTCCGATTTTTTTATTGCTGATAGAATAGGATTTGGGGCTTTCTTCGCCTCTAAGGACTCTCAGTCCCCCCAATGCCAGTGCCTGTAGCTCATTTTCTCCTGGATAGCGATGGACTGGAGCGATAAATTTCACTCTTTGTTCAATCCATTTGGTGAGCATATCAGAATAGGCAATGCCCCCTGTGAGGATAATGGCATCAATCTTTCCTTCAAGATTGGTTGCCCTTGCACCGATCTCCTCAGATACCTGATAGGCCATTGCCTCATACACCATGCGAAATTTCTCCGAACCAGCCTTGATCATGTTTTCCATATCTATAGCACTGTTCGTCTTGAAGTAGGCAACCAGACCGCCTTTCCCCACAAGAAGCTTCTTCAAATCTTCTTTGGTATATTTCTCGGAAAAGCACAGATCCACAAGAGCCAGAAGGGGTAGCCTGCCCACTCTCTCTGGAGTGAACGGGCCTTCTCCTAAACCGCTATTGACATTGATTGCCTTGCCCTTTTTTAAAGCTGCAACGGTAATTCCGCCACCCATGTGGGCGATTACCAGATTCAAATCGGAAAGGTTTTTCTTCTGATCTTGTGCAAATTTTCTTGCTGTGGCTAGAATATTAAGAGCATGGAAGATACTGCTCCTTTCGATTTGTGGAAGTCCAGAGACTCTTGCTATGGATTCCATCTCATCTACAACAGGAGGATCTACGATAAAAGCAGGGATAGAATATTCCCATCCGATTCCGTAGGCAAGAACACATCCGAGATTTGATGCATGTTGTCCCTGAACCCCTACTCTGGCATCCTGGATCATCTTTTCATCTATGGTATAAACTCCACTGGGAACAGGCTTGAGCAAACCGCCTCTTCCTACTACAGCACTCAGAGATTTTAAATCGAAACCATGCTTTTTTATCGTGGAAATGATTTCTTCTTTACGAAAAGAATATTGATCCCAAATCTTGGGAAATTCTTCTAACTTTTTAGTACTATGCCTTACGGTAGTTTCCAGAACAGGAATCTCATTTTTAAAAAGCCCGATTTTGGTAGAGGTAGAACCTGGGTTAATCACCAAAATAAGATATTCTTTGTTTTCCATTTTGTACCCTTTACTATTGCAGCATCTTGATAGCGGAAACGCTTTGGATATAATCATGAGCAATGCCTAAAGCAACATCCATCACTGGCTGCTTTTTCTCTTTTGCTATTTCCAGAACAGAAAGAACAGTATGGTAGATGTCCTTCAGCTCTTCTTCTGTTTTTTCCATACCATAATGGGAAAGTTCGTTGGAAATATGGATGGTCGCTCCAGAGTTCAGCAGGAAACCAGGGACAAAGAGTATTTTCTTCTGAGCTAAGTCCTGAGCGAAATTTTTTTGCCCAAGCCCTAAATTAGCAGCACCTGCAATGATCTTACATTTCATTTTAGGAATATTTTCCTGGGTAATATCGAAAGAAGGAGCGCAAGGAGCCAGAATATCACAGTCAACATCAAAAATTTCCTGAGGACGAACTATCTTGATAAAAGGATATTGATCCTGAATTTCTTTGATTTTATCATAAAGAAGGTCGGCGACAGTCACCTCTGCTCCTTCTGCAATCAAAAGCTCAACGAGCTTCCTGCCGACCTGCCCGATTCCCTGGACAGTCACTTTGAATTTCTTGAGGCTGGTTTCATCCATAGTATGCTTTACCGCAGCCTTTATGCCCCAGAGAACGCCTTTTGCAGTACTCAAAGGAGTGCTTCCCATTCCGCCGTAAAGACAGGGCAAGCCCAAAACATATCGTGACTCTCTTTTCACATTCAAAAGGTCTGCAACAGAAATCCCTGACTCTCCTGTCAGAAAAACCTTCCCCTCTAGTTTATTCAGACAGATCCCCAAAGCACGGAAATACATTTCCGATTTTACCACCTTGGGATCGCCCCAGAGGATAACACTTCCGCCGCCTATATTCCTGCGAAGCAAGGCAGCACTGTAAGTATGATAGGAAGCAAGAGAAAGAGCATCCCCAATAGCCTCCTGAAAGTTGCCATAATTCTGGATTTTACAACTACAAACCGCAGGGCCTAGCGTCGTATTGTTGATAGCGACAATAGCCTTTAGAGAAACTGTAGGTTCACTAAAAAATAGGACTTCTTTACACTCTGTATTTTTCATGATGTCAAAAAGGTCCATTCGGTTGTTTCCTTTCTACAAAATTTTTTTTGACTCCATTTCCATTCTTTTTGTATTTTGTACAAAAATACAAAGGAATGCAAGAATTTTTTCGTATTTACAGTGCTGAATTTTGATGTTAAAACAACTGGACAAAAATTTCATTTTTGGCTACAATATCAAACTCAGTTTATTCTTCCATTTCAAATAAAGGAGTTAAAATCAATGGAAAAAAACAGAGTCTCTTTTCCTCCTGGTTTTTTATGGGGTACAGCAACGGCATCCCATCAGGTAGAGGGAAGGAATGAAAATAACAACTGGGCTTTGTGGGAAAAACAGCCTGGAAAGATAGTTCATGGACAAAAAGTTGGTCTGGCTTGTGATTGGTGGTCAGGACGATGGAAAGAAGATTTAGATCGGGCCAAAGCTACAGGTCAAAACGCACATCGTCTTTCGCTAGAATGGAGCAGAATCCAGCCTGCCCCAGGACAATGGGACAGCCAGTCCCTGGAACACTATCGACAGATCATCCAGGGAATTCTGGAACGAGGGATGAAGCCACTGGTTACACTGCACCATTTCACAGATCCTATATGGTTTATGGAACAAGGTGGATGGGATAATCCCCAATCTGTAGAAATTTTTGCCTGCTATGTAAAAAAAGTAGTAGAATATCTTTGCCCTTTTGTCGATTTCTGGTGTACAATCAATGAACCCAATGTCTATGTTTACTGTGGTTATCTAAGAGGAGAATTCCCTCCTGGTAAAAAAGACTTCTTTCTAGCGTTCCGCGTCATGGAAAATCTTGTAAAAGCCCATGCCCGTGCATACAATATCATACATCAGATACAGCCTAAAGCCATGGTTGGAATCGCGCTGAACTATCGGGGTATGAAACCAGCAAGACCCAAATCACGCCTGGATAGATGGGTAGCCAGAATGCACTCTTGCATATACAACGATGCGTTTCCCAACGCGTTGCATCATGGGAAATTACACTTCCTGTTTCAAAAAAGTTCTATACCTCAAGCTCGTTCAACCCAGGATTTTTTGGGAATCAACTATTATACAACAGGGCTGGTCGCTTTTGACATACGAAAGCTTTTTGACCTCCTGGGCCGCCATTTCTATTCCCCTGGTGTTCCGCTAAGCGAAAATGGCTTTCTTGCCCACGTTCCTTCGGGTATGAGGGAAGCCCTTTTGTGGGGAAAAAAGTTTGGCATACCTCTTTTCGTCACGGAAAATGGCGTAGAGGATTCCCAGGATACCTTGCGTCCTTTCTATACAGTACAGCATATCCAGGAAGTAGCAAAGGCCATCCAGGAAGGATGCCCAGTAAAGGGCTATTTCCACTGGTCGTTGATAGACAATTTTGAATGGGAAAGAGCCTGGACTCAGCGATTTGGGCTTTGGGAATTGGATACGCAAACCCAGGAAAGACGAAAACGTTCTACTGTAGATATTTACGCAGAAATATGTAAAAAAAATGCCATTTCTGAAGAAATCTTGATCAAATATGGAGAAAAATCATGAAAAAAATAGCTTTATTCCTTCTTTTATTTTGCGCATGTCTGGCCTTTGCTCAATTCAGTACAATGAAGACAGAGCCTGTCCGTGTAGAAATCGTCCAGGCAGAAAATTCAGCCATCCCAGGGATCGAAGTGAAAATTTTCTTGGAGCTTGCGACGGATGTCCATATTTACACCGATGCAGATCGTTTTTTTGAAATCCAGGAAACCGAGAGCTTAGGCCTGGAAAAAATGAAATCGGAATTGCCTTTGCCTGCAAAATACAAGGATATTGATGGCTCTCTCGTAGATACCTACTCTGGTAAGCAAACTCTTATTTTAAGGAAGGCCTATAAAGGCAAACAGGGAGAAAGCTGGAAATTTTCTGGTTACATACAATATCAGGCTTGTGATGCAAGCACTTGTTATCCTCCTGAAAAAAAGGAATTTTTCTTTCAGGGAAAAATTTCTCAGGGCAGTGTCCCTTCCGATAAAGTACAGGAAGACAAACCTCTGGACAACAAAGAAGAAAAACCCCAAATAGCACAACCAGACTCTGGCTGGCAAACCTTGCTGGCAAATTTTACCATAGCAGGTAGCGATTCTGGGTACAAAAACACAGAGGAATTCCTTTCCTTTCTGGATCGAGTGGAAACAGGGAAAAAAAAGGAAGATTGGAGCGAAAATTTTGCACAAAAAAGCCTCTGGCTGGTTATCCTGATTATTTTGCTCGGAGGCCTGGCCTTGAATCTGACTCCATGCGTTTTGCCTATGATTCCTATCAATCTGGCTATTATCGGAGCAACCGCCCAGGGAGGAAGCAGAAAACGAGGCTTTCTGCTAGGCACGGTGTATGGGCTTGCCATGTCTCTTACCTATGGAATATTAGGGATTATCGTTGTACTTACAGGATCTCAATTCGGTTCGTTCAACTCTTCTCCCTGGTTCAATTTTGGCATTGCTTTGTTTTTTCTCTTGCTTGCCCTGGCCATGTTTGATGTATGGACATTAGACTTCAGTCGCTTCCAGAAAAGCAGCGTAGATTCCCCTAAATATGGGATATGGGTTACACCTTTTATTATGGGGAGCGTTTCTGCACTCCTCGCAGGAGCTTGCATCGCCCCTGTTGTAATCTCTGTTTTGCTCTATTCCAGCCAGCTTTATGCCTCAGGCCAAAGCATAGGCCTTTTCCTGCCTTTCCTACTAGGAATAGGCATGTCTATTCCCTGGCCTTTTGCAGGAGCAAGTCTTTCCTTCTTACCCAAGCCAGGAGCATGGATGGTCAAGATCAAACAAGGATTTGGAATCTTAATTATAGCCATTGCTCTTTACTATGGCTATCTTGGCGTAGAAATCTGGAATGCAAGCCAGCCCAAAGCCCCTCTTGATTCAACCACAAAACAAGATGGATGGCATCATTCCCTGGAGCAAGGACTGCAAGAAGCTCTCAAACACAAACAATCTGTTTTCATAGATTTCTGGGCTTCCTGGTGCAAAAATTGCCTGGCTATGGAAAAAACTACCTTCAAAGAAAAAGCCGTTCTGGATCGCCTGAGCCTTTATACCAAAACCAAATATCGTGCAGAAAACTTTGATGCACCAGAAACAAAACCCGTTATCCAGCATTTCCAAAAGGCATTGAATCTCCCTACCTTTGGATTGCCTATATACATTATCTTAAAACCAAAAGATTAAGCCAGATATAAATAACATTTTGCTTTTCAATAGATTGTAGCCTCTTTTGGGGTGGGAGATTTTATTCTTATTCTAACGTTTTCTGTGGTCACAGCCTTATTTATAAAATATCTATAAATAA
>CALKWO010000215.1 GCA_938003875.1 uncultured bacterium | reverse complement strand
TCCAGCAGGCGGTATTCAGTCTTATTTTTTTTGTGGACGATAAATACCACAGATTTTGTTAGAGCCAGTACACGGATAATTTTTATAAATTTTGAAATTTTATAACTATCCTACCTTCCGCAGCTTGTAAGTAAACTTTTCGATTTTTGCAGCTCTAGTGCGCTGCGTTAATCTGTGGTTCAATAAAATTATAATGTCAAAAATTTTTGTCGCCCGACCTATTTTCTTCCCTTCAATTCTCCCCATATTTTTTGAAAATCTCTATTGCTCTGAAATTTTTCAAATTCTGTTTGGTCCAGTTGGGCAGGTATGATAAACCCATAGTTCTTTGCTTCTTTGAGCCAAAAGATACTCTCTTCAGAATGGCTGAAAACAGCAAAGCGGGAAGCAATTTCAAAACACAAAGCCCCTCTATCTAAACTCTCCCATTCTTTTTCTTGCAGACTTTCTCTGAGAAAGGGATAAAAAGTAATAGCAGAAGCTATAAGCTCTTGCCCTGCCTGCAAAAGATTTTTTTTCTCAAGACAAATTTTGGCTCTAAAGTAATACACAATGCCTAGATTCCTATTAGGTAGCAAGTAAATTGCTTCTTTAAAGATTTCATTTGCTGTTTTATAGTCTTTTTTTTCCAGATAGTATCTTCCTAAAAGAATAATAGAAGCAGGGTCATAAGGGGCAATGTAGTATTGCCTCCAATATAGATCTTCCTGGCCAGTGACCTTAGCTTTTATTCTGACTATATTAGGATCTAGTGGATTGGGATAAAAATTTAGAATCTCTAAAGCTGCTTTTTTCTGTGATTTGAAAATCTGTGCCTGAAAAGCTTTGAGTCTGCCATCTTGTATTTTAAATTTTTCTATTATATTGAAAATTTTTAAAAGTTCTTCCCTGTTTTCTATTCTATGATATAACAAGCCTAAGCGGAATAGTGCATCAGCACATATTTTTTCTTCCTCTTTCCCCTGCAAGGGCATTATTTCTATGAAGCAATCAAGGATCTTGTTCAGACAGCAAAGATGTTTTTTTAGAATTTCAGGCTTCGAAGCATTTCTTTGTATTTCAGAAAGTTCTAAAAACTCTATATGAGCATAGCCTTTATCGAGAATATCATCGCCAATTTCCATAAATTCTTTCATGGTGCTTTTTATAGATTCCTGATATCCCCAAATGGCCGCAAGATAAAACATCCTTTTATTGAAATTTTCTTTTTTACTGTTTTCTTCTATCCATCTATCAAATTGATCTATATATCCATGATATCTTTCTTCTTTGCTGGCAATACAAAGCAGAGTCGCCCAGGCAAGGCTTTGTATATAAGGATCATGACTATGGATCGCTTTTTCATAAAATTTTTTATCAATATAAATAGGTACCTTACCAAGTCGAGTCATAGCATAAACAGACCATAAGAAAAGTATAGGGTTCTGAGAGATCATAAATTCTTTAGAGATACGATCAATATAAAAATCTATCGACCCTTTTAATTGGTCATTAATGTATTGATGGATCTTAAGTTTGTAATGGCATAAAAAATAAAATAAAATCCCTGCCATCGTAGGGTCTTTTTCTTTATTTTCTTGTATTCTGAAAATGTAGGGAAGAATAAAGTTTATACTTTTTTCCAAGCTTTTATCTCGAACATTGGAGCAACCACGAAAAAATGCTATGCTAATAAGGGAAGATTTAGACTCTAGCATATCTATTACACAAGAATCTCCCATTATGGTCAAAGCGGTAAGGCTAGCCCGTGAAACCTCTAGTGAATAAAGTTTGTCGTTTAGCAATTCTTTTAGTATATCAACATAAATTTTTTGCTTTTTCTCATCCAGCTTTCCAAAAATTGCTTTAAATTCAATAAACATTTCAATGGCTGTATGCTGAACAAGAGAATCTTTATCCTTCATTGCATCTGAAATATAGTCTATAATTTTTTTTTCAAAACGAGGTAATCTGGATGGAAAATAGAAAAAATCTAAATTCTTTAGGCTGAGTGCCTTCGTGCATGCATTGCTAGAGTTATATCCTTGTTTTATAATGTCATGCAATTCATCGTAAAATGGCATATTTCCATCTCTTTTTAGCAACGTAAGTATATAGAGCTTTTCTTTTAAAGTAGCCTGAGAGAACAAGTTTTTTAGAAGATTTATATTTTCAGTATGTGAGGATATAAGAATCTCTGCTATGAGGACTTTAAAAAATTCATCAGGTCTTTTTTCTGGTTTTAAGAAAAAATCGCTTATATTTTCTTGTAAAGATTTTCTATGCTCTTGTTTCCAATAGATCATATCTGTTTCTTTAAGTGCTTTTGTGAAAAGTACTTTTGTTATTATATCATAAGACAGATATTTTTTTTCCAGACAGGTCAATAAAAATTCTCTTACAAATCTATTTTGGCTATGAGCAAGCACCTTAATAGCCAAAAATCTCATAAATATCCAAAGTTCTTTCATTTCAGAGATATTTTTTCCCTGTAAATTGGGGAGGAATTGCTCCAGAAAATTTCCCTGGGTATCCTCAAAAATTTCCTGCAAGATTTTTCTTTCTGTCTCTCCTTCAAAGTATTGCAATACGATTTCTGGAACCTTTTTATGGAGAGTAAGATTGCTGAGCCTTTTCATACATAAAGCTTTTGTTTCTTTCTCTCTTTCTTTTTTTATTTCCAGCAAAAAATCTTTTAGTATATCTTGTTTTTTAGGATCGTCTTCTGAAAGTAGTTTTTTTTCTAATGCTTCGGATACTTTGTGAAGGGGAGATACAGAAAGCAAAGCATCTTTGGTGATCCGCTGTGATGCTAAATTGTTGCTAAAAAGGTTATTGTAAAATTTTTCCAGCTTTTCTAAGGGAATCTTTCTTTTTTTGCAGATTTCGTTGCAATGCTCTCTAAGCTTTCTGGTATGTTCTTCAAAAATGTCTATCTTAGGCTTAAAAATATAGTTCAGTTGTTGTAGAATTTGGTAAAAAATGTTGCTTTTTACATCTATGAAATACGACAGATATTTCCATTGGTCTGCTAAAATATTTATATCAGAAGGTTGTATTTGGGCTGCGAGATGGATGTTTTTAGAAGCCTCTTCGTAGTTTCTCTTAAAGAAGCAGGCTTCGCTAAGCAACTGGTAATACCTGGCATTCAATGGATCTTCCTCTATGCACTGTTTCATTAAAGCTAAGACTATGTCGCTATTTTTGCTTACTGTTATGGAATCACCTTGTTTTCGGAAAAGTTCAAGGTATAGGGAAGCCAGGGTTTCTTTATACAGCAGGCTATACTCTTGCTCTAAAGATTGTCTATTTTTTTCCAATATCTCTGCATAAAATATTAGATTTTCCTTGGATAAGGAGGTTTTATTCTTTAAAAAACAGATACAAAAGTATAGATAACTTTTTGGGTAAAGAGAGCTGCTTGGGACTTGCATCAATTTTTGGAATTTTTCCTGTGCTTTAAAAAATTCTTCCTTCTCGAAAAAAATCATCCCTAAGCAAAATTGCCTTTGCTGGTTTTCTTTTTCAGGAAGCCCAGAAAGATTTTCTAAAAATAGCAGTGCATTATCAAAATCCTTAGATTCATAATATGCCTGACCTATGATCCAGTCTATTTCTGCTGAAAAAAATCTTGGTTTTATGGATGAGGCAATTTTTAGAATTGTTTTGGAATCCCCGATAAAATCTGCTTCCTGGATGTTTTCCTTGCTCGTTTTTGGGACGGGAATTATATCTTGCTCGATTTTGCGCTGGTTATAGATATTACCAGCCCATTTCGCAAAAAATAGCAAGGATATAAGAATGCAAAGTCCTGCCAAATATCGAGTGTAGTTTTTCAGTTTCTTTTTCCCTTCGAATCCATGGGCTGATGTTCGTCTTTTTTTTAGATATTTTTCCAGATCATCCCCAAAATTCTTAGCACTTGCATATCGCAAATCTTTGTCTTTCTCTATGGCCTTATAGCATATATCGGAAAGTGGCTTAGGAACATCAGGATTCCAGGAAGAAATCGGAACCGTTTTTTCTTCTGTGATGGAGTAAATCAATTGAAAAAAACTATCGCCTTCTACTACTGTATGTCCTGTCAGAATATGGTATAGAATAGCACCTAAAGCATAAATATCACTCTTATAGTCTATATATCTTCTCACGCCTATAGCCTGCTCTGGAGACATATATTGTGGAGTCCCTATAACCTCACCACTTTTTGTAATAGAATGGTCAGTGACCTCTGTGCTTTTCGCAATGCCAAAGTCCATTACAACAGGTTCATTGTCATCCCGAATCATAATATTTCCAGGCTTTACATCACGATGGACAATGTTGTTCTTATGAGCATAGTGCAAAGCATAGGCTGCCTTTTGTAATAAAACAAGCTTTTTTTCGAGAGGAATGCTATTGTCTTGAATATATTCTAAAAAAGATTTGCCTCTAATATATTCCATCACGATGAAAGGCATATCTCCTTTTTCTTCAACATGATAGATGTGGACAATATTGGGATGATCCAGTTGGGCAGAAATTTCCATCTCTCTTCTAAATCGCTTCATAGAAGCAGAAGAAAACAAATTTTTGTGGATAATTTTAATAGCAACAAAGCGAGAGAGCTTTGTATCTTTTGCTTTATATACTGCGCCCATTCCTCCCACACCAATCTTTTCTATGATTTCATAGTTACCCACAGATGTATAAATTTCCATGCTAGGCTCTTATTCTGAATGTAAGATTTTTCCATAACAGGCGTAGTGCCATTTGGGCATTTCTTTCTTTATGCAGGGCAAGGGCATCAGGAAAAATGGATTTTTCTACCTCGCATTTTTTTTCATCCAGGAATGCAGCATAGGCTACGCCTTTAGGAATTCCTGCTGTCGCCAGTGCTATATCTGTGTCTGCTTTTAAGCGAATCTGGTATGCCATTTCGCGAACGCATTCTTTGCTCACTGTTCCATATTTTTCCAGGGTAGAAAGAGATACACCCAAAGACAGAATTGCCTCTTTTTCGTTACAAACAACAACACCCTGTTTTAAAAATTTTTCGCTTCCAGGAATGCTACTCAAGCGGTGAAGTAGCAAACCTCCTGTAGAGGATTCTGCTATGGCTATGGTTTTACCTTGAGCCATAATCACCTGAGCAACTCTTTCCTCTAAATCTTCTCTTGTGTTGCTATATACAAAATCATCGATAACTTTCATTCGTTTCTGGATAGCTTCTATCTGATCCTTCGGAAAATCGTGAGGCAGTTGTATTTCCACATCAACACCATAACCTCCTGGAAGAAAAGAAACACGGGCTTGTGGCGTAATCCAGTCCATGCAAGAAAGCTTATTGTATAGTAAAGATTCACTGATTCCTGTAGTTCTATATTGTAAGGAAATACAGGGCTTAGGATTATACGTGGCTATGATTTCTGGAAGAACGAAATTATAAAACATCGCTTTCATTTCATGGGGCACTCCTGGCATGGCATATAAGTAGCATTCTTCTTTTGCGCAGCAAAAACCAGGTGCTGTGCCATGCAAATTAGCTAAAACAGAGCAACCTTCGGGAAGCATAGCCTGCTTTACATTGCTGGAAGGCATAGTTAGACCTCTGCCCTCAAAACGCTTTTGCATGTTTTCTAAAGACGGTGGATGGAGTACTGTTTTCACATTAAGAAACTGGCATATTGCCTCGCAGGTAACATCATCATTGGTTGGGCCTAAACCGCCTGTCACAATCACGATTTTAGCTCTTTGGGTTGCCAGGTGCAATGCTTCTACGATTTTTTCTACTGTATCGCCCACCGTGCTGATCTGAACTACTGAAAAGCCTTCTTTTGTAAGCTCTTTGCAAAGAAAAGAAGCATTGCTATTAACGATCTTTCCCTGCAATAGCTCATCTCCAACACTAAGAATTTCTATTAGCATCTATCTACCTCTAAAATAAAAATACGTGTTAACCTAAATTGCTTTATGCTCTAGGCTAACACGTATTATATTCGCGATTGAAAAGTTTTAAAAGTCAGCCGCCTATTTTTTTTTGTTGGTTTTAATGGCAAAAAATAGTGTAAAAATTATCAGGAATAGACTTGTTGGCTCTGGAACGGAAATACCTGCAGAGAGGCTTATAATTTCTGAACCAGAAAGAGCACGATTGTATACAGCAACTTCATCGACAAGTCCTTTAATCTGGCCTGTATAGCCAGTAAAACTATAATTGTACCCACCGAGAAGCATGGGAACATTATTCTGTGGTAGGTTAGAAGTAAAGGGTGTACTAGCCTCAAGAACTCCATTTACATAAACTCTTAAAGCAGTGCCATCATAAACACCTGCAATATGATAAAAGGATGAAGAAGAAAGTGCTGTGGTTGAAGTAACCTCTATAACATTAGTTCCTGTGGAAGAAGCAATGAACCATACTTTTTTAGTATCTTTCATAATATTCAATCCATAGTTGGCAGTGCCATAGCCAGTCTGTCCCCATTTGCAAATAACAGGAGCATGGCTCAAATTGCCTGTAATCTGATCTACTTTCACCCAGGCAGCCAGGGTGAACTGCTTTTGAAAATCAAAAGCAGAGTTAGTGCCATCAGGAGATCCTTCCCAACGGTCGTCGCTTCCGTCTAACTGGAATGCCTGCCCATATTTCCCTTCACCATAAGTCCCTCCATTTAGGGCAGTAAGCGAATATCCATTTCCGCTTGCATCTGAGCCATTACCTTCTCCTGCCCAATATGCGACCAATCCATCAGTAAGAGACAAGGCGGATAGCGAGGCCATTCCTAGTATAAATAAAACAAAAAATAGTTGTGCTTTCATAAATTTCGTCTCCTGTAAATAGATAGGATGTAGAAAAAACTAATGCCGACGAAAAAGAAAGTCATTGGTTCAGGAATGGTGTTCACTTGAGAAAACGACACATTGTCTATTAGGGCAGTATTCGATTGTAAGCCTGCCGATGTGTAAAATTCAAACCCTAAAGATATAGATCGTCCGATATTTACGCCACTAAGATCGACAGTAAAAAAATTTGTGGAATTCAATATTCCACTATCATACAATAAAAGGCTAGAAGCATCGTCCACCTTAGCAAAAACTTTGATTCGTCCGCTTGCTACAGTTGTTGCTAAATCAATACTATTTAGTCTTACAGCATATCCTGTATCTGCTGTAAAAAGAATAGGTTCTGGTCTTGTTCCTGATACTCCACTGCCTCCTGCATCTCCATATTCTTCATTAGGAGTAAAAAAAGCATACGTGTTATAAACCAACCAATGATCCTGGAATTCTCCTGGCAAGTCGTTGTTCCATTTCCAGGTAACGCTTATATTGCTTGTATCTCCGATTCGGCTACCATAAGTATCATCCAAACTGCTGTTGTTTGGATCTCTTGGGTAAGTGCCTTCATATACAGTGCCAGGCAATAGTCGGTCAACTCCTAGTCCATCGAATAATAAAACTGTTGCAGAGATTGTTTCTATTGTGCAAAATAGAATGTAACATAATAGAACTATCCATTTTTTCATAAGCAATTCCTTAAGCAAAGCCATAATGGGAATGCTCAAATATTCATTTTCTGGTGAAGAATATAAAGCAAACTAGCATTCCTAGCACCAGATAAATACTTCCTGGCTCAGGCACGATAGTATAATCTATAACGACTAGATTATCATAGCTTGCACCATCTGTATCCGTTGCCATGAGACCAAAAATTCCCCCTGCATTACTAGTGCCAAAAACATTGGTAAATTCTGTGCCAGTCAAAGTTGCCGTATGGATCAAATTGGCCCCGCCAAGACTTTTTACAATTATTTTTGCTGTAAGGCTTAGAAAATCGACCTCAAAAAAAAGATCATAAGAACTGTGTACGGATAAACCGCTTGTTGATTTTACAGTAGTGTAGTAAAAATTGTTATTCGTAGTATAGGATCCTACCACCTGATTAGAATGGGGTCTCAAATATAATTCCTTTGCTACGCTTGAAGTTCGATTTAAAACAATTCCTGGGTGGTCTTGATTGTAGGGTGCTTGTGTTTCAGGATACGTAGGCATATAAGAATAGGATATGCTGAAATGATCGGGTGTTTGCATGATTTGTCCTTGAGCATCTTTAAATCCTAGCATGCCTACTAAGCCGAAACTACTATGAAGCTTTCCATCAGAAATGCTCCAACCAGAAATGGGACGATCTGTAGCATAGTAAATACCAAGAGCAGCGTATTGATCCAAAGTGTTTGTAGTGAAATTATCAGACCATATCACCTTCTCAGCATAACTTATTATAGGAAAAAAAAATAAAAGAAATATTATAAAATTTTTCATTTTTTCCCCTTTTTAAAAAATGAATAAAGATAAAAATTGACATCGCCATTAAGTAACGAGAATTAAATAACTTCCCCATTTAAAATTCAATATAAAATAATTAGTAATGGGTAAGTTATTTAATCCTGATTCTTAATTTGTATTAGCTCTTTTTGAACAGGCCTAGTATAAAGCCAAGAAGGCAGGCTAGCAATAAACCTTGAAAAATTTCCAAAGCGGGTTCTCCATGAGAAGGCTTTGAAAAAAATTGCAATAAATATTTTATTAAAAAGCTTATTGCTGCAAAGATGCCTAAAAAAATGCTGCCATATATACCATTTTTAGCATACTTTCCTAACAAAAATCCCGCAAGGCTACCTAAGAGTACATCTAAGCCACTGGCATAGAGGGGAGCATTTAGCTCTCTTTGGGATGGGTACAAAGAGATTCCCATTCCTATTGCGCCTAATATAGAATATAGTGTACAATGCTCATCCTTTTTTTCTTCTCTTTTTTCTTCTTTCTTTTCTAATGGTATAGGCCTTGGATTTTTTACTGGCACTGGCACCTTGGGAGGCAAAGGCCTTGCATAAGCGACATTAGGCCTTGGCTGAGTGACTTTGGCTTTTTGTGGTTCTTTAGGAGCTATATAGCCCAAATTGGGAGCTGCGATTTTTTCTTGTTTTGCGGATGGATAGCTTTCCTCGGTGTTGGGCTTCAAGCTTTGGCCACATTCTTCGCATCTTTCATTTAAGGGCGAGTTCAGAGTCTCACAATAGCTGCATAGAATTTTTTTGATTCTCTCTGTAACTTTATTCGCTCCAGGAGGTGTGGGAGGCACCTGGCCTGTAGATAGAATATTTTGTTTGACTATTCGCTCCCCTTTTAGCTTGGGATTACCATAAACAGGATATTGATCGGGCATCGGAGCTATAGGAGGCACTGTATCTGCTTCTGCGGAAAAGGAATCGTCCTGGGCATAGGAAACATTGGCCATAGGCTTTCCCTTTTGCCTCATGGTCAAAAAAGCATAAAGATCTTGTGCAAACTCTTGTGCATTTTGATAACGAAAGTCCTGATTGCGAGCGAGTGCTTTATTTATGATATAAGCTAATTTTGCAGGAATGCCTGGCACGAATTGCTCGATAGGAGCAGGAGATTTATGGGCAATATTATAGCATACTTCCAAAAAGTTAGAGCCATCAAAAGGATTACGCGCAGAAAGCATTTCATAAAGTATTATTCCTAAGCAGAATACGTCTGTTCTTTCATCCTGGCTCTCTACTTCGCCTCTTGCCTGCTCAGGGGCCATATATCCTGGCGTGCCTAGAATCTGGCCTTCTATGGTCAATGCGGTTACATCGTCTTGCTGCTTAATATATTTGGCAAGGCCAAAATCCAAGATAATAGGCTCTTCCTTTTGGTTGATTAGAATATTTCCTGGTTTTAAATCACGATGGATAAGCCCAAGGCTATGCGCATAGCCTACTGCAGAAACGATTGTATAGAATATTTCCAGTCTTCTTTCTGTGCTTAGATTAACCCTCTCCATATATTTTTTGAGAGGCTGCCCTTCGATAAAATCCATTACAATATAAAAATGGTCGTCTACTTCGCCAGTATCATGAAATCTTACGAAGTTAGGATGTTGCAGGCATTGTCCAGCATCAATTTCTCGACGAAAGCGTTTATATTGGCTACTATCTAGCAAAAATTTTATAGCTACAGGTTTTTGGTCGTTTATAGTTCTTGCTTTATAGACAATCCCCATTCCGCCGCCATCTATTTCTTTTTCTAATGCATAGTTTTTGAACTGGCCAGGTGGATGCCATTTATGATCATTGATGTCAGGAGATTGGCTACGAGATTCTCGCATGAAATTTTCCTCAAAATCGTTTTTCCTAAAACATTTTTTATGAATACTGTAATGTTACCTAAAGTGTACCATAACGTCAATAAAAAAAGATTTCAAAGTAGATAAAAACTAAGGGTATTCGTATACGCCATATAGTGCTTTTATGGATTGGAGCTTTTCTTTAACATAGATTTCTTGCCAGAAACTGGATTTGGGTTTTTTGATAATCATAAAAATGGTTTTGCTAGAATCATAGAGAACAGACTTGGGTACCATTTTATCAAAGTACTCGTCAAACTGGTTTTTTTTCTTTATAGTATAGGGCCTTAGATCAGCAATATCTCCTGATTTACGGATCAATACCTGATCGCTGGAATCCAGAACTATCTCATAAACACTAAAGTTAATAGTAAGAATTTCTGATTTTAAAAACGTCTTATGAATTTCTTGTCCATGAAACGATTTTTGAAATTTCTCTTGCTGATCTCGGATTTCTCCCAATTGCTTTTGCAAAGATTGTGTGTTTTGCTCTAAAGCTGCGTTCATGGAAATTTGCTTTTTCAGTTCTTCCTCAGAGCGTCTTTTTTGATCCGTCAATATTTCTTTTAATTTTTGTATTTCTTCTTCTAAATTCTTTGTATGCTGCAACAGAGTAGAATTTTTTTCTTTTACGCTAGCTATTTCATTTTGATAGCCAAGTATTTCCTGGCTTAAGGCATTTTTTTCTTCTTTCCATCTATCACTTAGTGTCTGAAATTCATTGTTTTTTTGTTCCCAATAAGACTTCTCTTCAACCCATTTTTTCTTTTCTTCTATCAGGCCTGTCAGCTTAAACTCCAGGGCTTGGGTTTGTTCTGTAAGCTCCTTATTTTTGAGAACAAATTCTTTTAAAACCAATGCCTCCTTTTCCTGGTCGTTTTTCTCTACAGTGAGTACTTGTTTATCTTTTTCTAAAGCATGGATCTTTGCCATTAGAAATTGTATTTTTTCTTCCAACTGTTTCTGATTTTTTAAGAGATCTTCTTTTTCTTTTTGTAATATTTTATTTTTTTCTTGAAGCATTGCAAAAGCTTTTTGTAAATCTTTTTGTGCCTGAGCCAGAATCGCTGTTTCTTTTTGAGCCTCTACTTTTGCTTTGGATAAAATATCCTGTTGCAAAAGTAGCTCTTTTACTTTATCTTCTTGCAATTTTTTTTCTTGCAAAAGTTTGTTGAGTTCTTTTTCCAGCTCTTTTTCTTTTTGGTCTAAAAGCAGTAATACCAAAGTCTGCTTTTCTGCTTCCTGTTTTAATTTTTCTATAAGTTTTTCCAGGTTTTCTTTTTCTTCAGACAGAGATTGTTTTTCTTTTTCGAGACGCTTTTGTATTGTTTTCTCTATCTCTATCCTTTTTATCATCTCTGCTGATTTTTCACTTAAGACAATATAAAATAAAATAAACAAAAGATCCAGAAGAGGGGTAAAATTAATTGTGGCGTAACGCATATCTTTTAATCAATAAATTTTTCTTGGGTGAAATAAGGTTTAGGTGCTTCTTTTTCTAAGGGCCATTTCTTTAGCCATTCTTCTAAAATTTTAAATCCATCATATTCTGCCATGATTTTTTCCAGAGCCTTCTCCTGGCTTTCAAAATAATCAAACTCGGCAAGAACTCTGGATTCATAATTTTTCTTTAAGTAAATAAGAGCCAAAAGAGCACCTATCGTGCTTGTAGCAGCGAGAAAAAAGCCCATGCCCGTAAGATTCAGAGAGAGCTGGCTGGCTTTATTTTGCTCTATAAGATACGGAACGGCAAAACCTAAAAGCGTTCCTAGAATTCCAATAAAAGGTAAAATTTCCAGTGTTACTTTTCCCTGTTCCAGATCATGATAGAGCTCCTGCCTTTTATCGAGCATCTTGCGATGCAATGTAATAATTTTATGATCTTTATTCGGCTGTACTCGTAAATTATTGTATAGCTCCCAGATGGCAACACGGACTTCTCTTTTATATAAATTAGGGCTGGAAAGGTTTTTTCCTGTAGATTCCAGGCCAAGAATAAGCTCTGTATAAAATTCATTTTCCTGAAGTATCTTTTGTATAGCACTTTTATAGTGAGAAGCTCCCTTTAACACAAAAATGCCTATCACTCCAAAAGAAACAGCAAGATTCAATAGATTCAAAATAAAGTTTAGTTCCATTCTCAACACTCATTCTTTCAAGATAGCGGACTTCCAGGATTCATCGAAGGAATCCAGGGGTTGCTGTACAAGATTCTGGAAGGCAACCAGTGGTGAGGTTCCACTAGACAGCTCATGGACATATTCCAGAAAGAAATTTCCCTTACGTAAATTATAATTTTGAGCCAGATAATAGACAATGGCCCAGGCTTGCAGATAGTGAATGCTGGAGTTTTCTATATCTTTCTGATTTTTTACTAAAAACTGAGAACTTTCTGCTACAAGAAAAGAGGCTAGAGGAATTGTCTTTCTTTGTAAGATAAATATTTTCAGAGAAGAAAGCCTTTTGCTATCCATCTGGCCTATGAGCAAAGTATCTCCTTCCAAAAAAGAATTTTCAAAAAATTGTGCAAGCCCTTCATGCAGCCATAGAGGCACAAATTTAAGCTGTGCTTCAGAAAAAAGAAAATTTTCTAAAAAGGCATGGAACGATTCATGATATAAAAGCGTAATCATCTGCCCTGCATATTGATCCAGCATTTTTTTATTTTTATAGTCATAAAAATAGGCCTTGTCTGTCCATTCTTTGAGAAGATCTTCGTAGCTATGAAGAATCTTCCTTTGTTCTGATTCCCATGCCTGTATATTTCTATAGTTTTGTTCGTATGAATTTTTACAAATTTTTTTGCTTTGAAGGGCTAAATCCAGCTCCTTATGAAGCTTCCTTTTTTCTACTGCTATTTTCCTTCTGATAATTTGGATCTTTTCTTCCTGTTTTTTTATATTTTCTTTGAGGTCATCGTGGTATTTTTTGGCTATTTGGACTTCTTCCTGGTATTTTTCCAGATCGCAACCTGCGAGTATGTAATTTTTTTCAGGAGAATACAAGGCGGGGTTAAGAATTTTCCCCCCTAGCAAATTATAGTATTCCTGCATAGATCCAAAAACATAAATCTTGATCTTATTGTCTGGATTTCGATCAATCTGAAAAAAATCTTCATAGGCTTCAAAAATTTTTGATAGCCTGAAGGCAATTTCCTGCACAAAGCTGCGCTCTGCATTAGAAAATAAGATAAAACGTTTGTCTGTATACTCCCATCCTCTATCTTTTCCAGCAGAAAAAGACCATGGAATACTTTTTAATGCAATATTGGATATATTTTTTTTCTCGCGAAGCTCATTGCTTTTTTCTGAATGGGCAATCTTCAATCTGGCTTCCCTGAGATCCTGAGGAATTCGTTCTATCTTTTCTATCTGCTCTTTTTCAATGGTTTGCCTTACAGACATACTTACACCTTTGGAAGTTTTCCAAAAATGGAGTAAATAGAGAAATTTTTCATCTTCTTTTTCAATAAGGCCTTCCATCTTTCTTCCATTTTTCAGATAGATCTTGTCTTGTGCTGTTTGTTCATAGAAAGTAGAACCAGATATTTTGGTATTTTCTTTTTTATAAGAAGCGATCTGTTCGATTTGTTTCCAGGGGAGAACCCAATCTTGAAAATTTTCCCAAAAATTATTCTGGCTTTGCAGCAGCAAATCTTTTTCTAAATTTTCTGAGTATTCTGTATCGGAAATTTCCTGCTCGTCAGACTGGATTGTAGTTTTCCAGACAGGCATCTTCGTGTTTTCTTTTTGCCAGCAAGCAACATGGCAGTTGACAGAATATAAAGAAACCGTCTGGCCTATGTTTTGCAATGAAGTTGCTTTCAGGGAAATTTTTTTTTCTTCTTTTTCTTCGTAAGAAAAACTTAACCATAAAGAAGGGGAATGTTCCTGAAATTCTTTTTCCTCCAAGATAAATAGAGGAACTTTTCTAGCCTGAACTAAACTTCTTTCGATTTGAGGAGTTAGCTTTTTCTGGATTTCTTTTTCTTTGTTTTCTATTCTGACGACAATCTGGTATTTTTGAAAGAGCAGTTGGACTTTCTTTAAATGCTCTTTTTGCAAACCTTGCCAGGTATTTTGGATTTCTTTTTCAGAGAGCCACTTCCATTCTAAAATTTTTTCATAGGTATTGCTGAGTTTCTGGCATAGAAGAAAAGAGAATGCTATGTCTCCCTTTTTTTCAAGATGGTTTGCCAGGCTACTCAACTGGTTTATGATTTCTTCTATCCCTTTTTGGATTTCTTTTTCAAGCTCAGAAGCCTTTTTCTGTAAGGCAAAGCTTAGATCATTATCTTGAAATTTATTTAGATTTTGAAGAGAAGATGAATATTTTTCCAGACAAGTTTCATAAGATTTTAAAACATCGGATTCTATAGAGAAAGAATTGATGATTTTCGCCAAAGCAAAGTCTTTTTGTAAATCTTGCAAAGGTATTGCTTTTAATTCTTCAAGCTTTTTTTTGTTTTCTTCTAAGGCATGGATAATAGGCTCAAAAAGGTTCTGAGACAGAGTCCATTTCCCTTCTATCAGAGCATAGCCATTACCAAGAAGTTGGTTTGTGGTCATCCATCTTCCATGATGCCAATGGTATTCTTTTTTATACTCAGGAAAAATTTCTACTAAGGTTTCTACAGACATTTGCTGCAAAGATTCTCCTATTTTCCTGCTTTTGGCCATCTTGGAAAGGATTTCTTCGCTTTCTTTGATTTTTAAATCTTTTAAAATATTTAAAGCTTCGCTTTTGGCGGTGGCATTGTAATCGCCTAATGTGTCCTCTAAAATTTCTAAAATAAAAGGAAAACAGGAAGTTCCGAATTTTTGGATCATACTACAGGCTTGCTTTCGGATGCCATAGTTTTCTGAATTCAAGGCTCTTATAATCAAAGAAAGCAACTTAGAATCCTTTGCCCCTTTTTTTTCTAAAATTTTTAAGGCTTCTGACTGTTTCTGTGCTGAGCCATGTTCTATATCATAGCGTAGAGAGGAAAAGCTAGCAGGTTTTAGAAAAAAATAAGCCGATAAAAGAATTAGAAAAGCAGCGCAGGCAATGAAAATTTTATTTTTTGATATTGTATTTTTTTCTTTATATTCCAACACCATAGTAGGAAGATGGCTTACATCTTCTTCTTTTTCCTCAAAATCTATTTTGCTTTCTTCTGGGGCTTTCGGAATTTTCTTGGAAGGCAAAGTCACTATAGTTGTTTTTGTAGTAGAAATATTCTTTTTAGGCGAAGCCAGAGCTTCCTGTAAATCTTTTAAAAGTTCCTGAGTATGCTGGTATCTTTTATTTATATCCTTTTCCAAACATTTCAGGCATATAGGTTCTATAACCATTCCTAATTCTTCTAGTTTTGGGGCTACAAGATGAGGAGCAATTACAGGCTTCATAATACATTCATGCATAAGGGCAGCAAGGGATTTTTCGATAAAAGGTCTTCTCATTGCCAAAATTTCATAGAGAATAACGCCCAAAGACCAGATGTCTGAACGATGGTCTGCTTCTTTCGAATCTGCCCATTGCTCTGGTGCCATATATTCTGGTGTCCCCAGGCTGATTTTCTGAGCTGTGATTCCTTCTTTTTGGTGGGAATATTTAGCAAGCCCAAAGTCTGTAATCTTGGGTATCATATTTTGAGAGAAAAGAATATTGCAAGGCTTAAGATCACGGTGGACTAATCCTCGGCTGTGAGCAAAAGCAAGCCCTATAGCAATTTGTTCAAAAATTTTGATCTTTTGTAGTAAAGAAATCTTAGGATTGCTGAGTATATTCGCCAGAGAGCCTTTAGGAAGGTATTCCATGATGAAGTAATTTTGCAAGGGATCGGCAAAATATATAGTGAGAATGTTGGGATGGCTGAGAGAGGCTAAAGTGCTGATCTCCATACGAAATCGTTGCTGATCTTTATCAGACATAGGCTGCAAAATTTTGACAGCTTCATGTCTGCCACTTTCCCCCATATTTTTATTCACGACAAGCCATACCGTCCCTTGCCCGCCGCTTCCTATACATTTTATATACTCATAGCCAGGAGGTAGTTTGGGAAGGTTGTTATCAGCCATTTTCCTATGTCTCTCCTTAATAAAAAATAACAGGCTAAAGTTCCAAAAGATCGCAACAGCGTGAAAGACGCAGGGATTGCGCTGGAGTTGGTCTTTTTCGCAGACTTGTCTTTTTGGGCGCAACCCTGCAGCTACACTCTATTTATATGGAATTATTCTTTCAAAATATCAGCTATCCAATAGCAGTATACAGAGCGGCCAGCAGCGATATAGATGTAATTGCCATCACAAATGGGCCTTGCAAAGATTTTTTCTGAAAGAGTATGTTTCCACAGGACTTTCCCTTCAGACATAGAAAGAGCATAGATATTGAAATCTTCGCCACCTGCCCACAAAACGTCTTGGAATAGCAAGGGACAAACGCTAAATCCGCTTTCTGTTGTAATGGTTTGAATGATCTCTCCTGTGTTGGCATCCATAGAGTAGAAATTTTTGCTAGCAGCACCTGCCCATAGCTTTTTATCATGAAGCACAAAAGTAGATTTTACACCACCAGGCAAAGCACGAGACCATTTTATTTTTCCTGTTTCAAGATAAAGGGCTGTAATACCACCTGGTTGTGTTGGTATATATACAACATCTTCTGTGCAGATAGGATCTCCAAAAATTTTACCTGATAGCCTTTCGCTTTGCCACTTGAGGTTGTTGGTTCTCCAGTTAAAGCAATATACATCGCCATCTCTGTTGCATAAAATAATGGAATCCCCAGTGAGAACAGGCTTAGCTGCTATTGTTCCATTGACAGAATAACGGCTATATGCCTTGAATGTTCCTGTCTTGCCATCGGTCGAATTGACTGGTACGCAGACAAAAACATTGTTTTTGATGTTTGGCAAGAATAGTATATCTCTATGAATCACAGGGCCTTTGATAAATTGTGTATCTGGGAACTTATAATTCCAGAAAATCTGCTCTTTAGGCTCCGCAAAAGTCTCATCCAATCTAAGGCAATAAAATTGCCCATTTTGTGTAACAAAATATAATTTGGAATTATGAAAAAGCATTTCGCCTGTGATTTCAGAAAATCTTCCTGTATCCAGTTTCCATAGCTCCTGCCCTCTTTGATTAAGACAATAAAGATACTGGTCTCTGCCTCCTAAATATATTTTTTTGTCTATATAAAGGAGAGGTGCTTCAATGATTTCTCCTGTCCCGAACTCCCATAAGCAAACTCGTTTCAGATGCAATGTGATCTTTATGGTATGTCCAGATGTTTTCTGCTCTTCTCGTCTTACAACCTGGAAAGAAGGATGATTGATTCCAATCTCCCCTATCTGGGTTTTAGCCTTATAAAAATAAACATGAGGGAATTTGCCTACTATCTGATTGTTTATAATACAATCTATCTTTTGAGGTGGATTCGTTTCTAATACAAGGGGCAAGAGTATATTCCTTGCCATATTTGTATTGGTAAGCCTATCGTCATTGAGAATTTTAGAAAAATAGGACAAGGCTTCTTCATATTGCTGATTGTTCAATAATTTTTGAGCCGTTTCTAAGTGGCTGCTACCTTCTCTCAGAATATTCTTAATTCTCAGCAAGTGGAAAGAGGACTCCTGCGTATATTCTGATTCACTCAATAGCTGAGCTATTTGCTCAAATTTAGCCATGGCATCTTCCAAACGTCCTTGATCATTGAGTCTCTGGCCTTCTTCAAAAAGTGCCTTTTGCTCACCTAATCTTTTGGCTCTTTCAGATCTATACGCATCTTCTTCTTTTGATATTTCTACAAGAAGCTCTGCTATTCTGTCTCCCCAGGATGGATCGCGCTGACGCAGATTATCCAGAAGTTGCCTGGCTAAGTTGAACTGCTTTTGATTGCAGGCTTCTTTTGCCCTATCAAAGCTTTGCTGATTACCAATTTCCATCTGCTGGACTCGTTCCCTGTCAATATCATTGATATGCTTTTTTATGATTTCCAAAAGAGGTGTCTTGACCTCTAATGGTCTTTTGAGAGCATCTTGCTGTAGCTTTTCCAAACCCTCCAAAATTTTAGAATAATTTTTGGTAGGCATAAAGTCTGAATAGATTTGCTCAATCTGGTTTTTAAGATTTTCTTGTGCTCTTGCTAAAGTCTTTTTAAGCTGAAGAGATACCTGCTCTGCATAAATAAAAGCAGCCTCATTGTGAGTGTTCAGAAGATAAGGAGTCTGTAAAAAGCGGAACATCTCATTTTTTATTTCCATAAAATGGCCTTCTTTTATTTTTTGCTTATAAAAGCTTAGCTCACTTATGGCACTCCATTCTCTCCATGCAAAAAATAAAAAAATAAAAGAAAGCAGTAAACCACCCAACATAATAAAAAGCCGACGACTATCCATACCAGATCTGAAAAAGGAATTTGTAGCCCCTAGAGCAGCCTTGATAAACGGGACATTGATAGAGCCTTCATGGTTGATTTTATTTTTTATTTCTTCTCTTTCTGGGTCTAATTTCAACATTTTTTGATAGGTTAAAAGCAAAGACTCCTTATCACCCTGTCTCTTATAGGACTGGGCAAGCTCTTCATAAATTTTTAAGGCTTTTTTCTTTTGGTTTTCTTCCAGATAGTAGTTGATAAGCTCTTTATATGCCAGAACCAGATCAGGGTCAAGCTGAACAAGATTGTTGCATACATCAATCAAGGCTTCTGTTTTTAAATTTCTGCGTAAAATAGGAATCAAGGCAAGGCCCGCAGTTTTTGTTGCTTCAGGAGTAGAACTGCGTAGAGAAATATAAAATAGAGCCAGCCTGGAATCTACGTTGTTATTATCCAATGCTATAGATTTTTCGTAGCAAGCTTTTGCCAGGTCATTTTCATTCATTTTCTCTCTTATGGAGCCACATCTACTCCAAAGATTCGCCGATTGTTCATATTTTCTGTTATCAGAATTCAATGTTGCCATTTCTTCAAGCAACTTGATATTATATGGGTAGAAACCTAAAGCCTGGCTTAAAAGACATTCTACTGCTTTCTCATTATCCAGACGATCAAAGGCTTTTATAAGCTTGCCATATTGATTGATAACTTCCAGAAGTTTTCCTTTGGCTATGCTGACACAAATAAAAACAGAAATAGAGAAAGGCACTCCGATTCTTTCCAGAACAGTATATTGCTTCAGGGAAGAAATGAGGTTTTCATTGATTTTATTCGAGAGAGTTTCCAGATCCTTTATTTCATTCTGATAAACATTGTTTTTTGCATCTATATCAAAAATTTCTTTTATGGCGGGAGTTAAATGCAAATAGAAACTAAAATCAGGACATTGGTAGAGCAGCTCCATAAAAACTGCTGCTAGCGAGTCTTCTAATGTGTTTCCTTCCAGGGATACATTTACAGGGCTACGATATTCTAGCTTGAAAACGCTCAACAAGAGACGATGTAAGACACTTTCTGATTCTTCTTTGTTCAGGCTTCCTAGAGTTTCTTTCGCTGTAGGGACAGGAGATGCAACTTTAATACAATTTCGCTCACACTGAATGACTGCATTTTCTATAGGGGATATTAAGACCAAGCCACCTGGCTGGTTGATAGATTCTAAAATATCGATAATATTGGCATAACCTAAAAGAAAAGCATAAGCGTCATTTTTTACTGTCAAGCACTCATAATTAAATGTGTCTCCAGGACGCTGCTCATGGAATTCCCATATAAAAGGTTCCCATGTGAGAACATGGATCAAAAGCAAAGAGGCCGTTTCAATAGGGCCATATTGCTGATATTCTGTAAGGAGTTCTTCCAGAGATATATCTTGCTGAGCGATTTCCATTCCTTGCTTTGTGACATGCAGCAACAAGTTATAATCGCCCGAACGAAAGGTAAGAGTCCCTTGCTTGCTCTCTGAGGTTATCTTTTTTATGCAATTGATCAATTCGAGTTTGTCGACACCAGATGCATGGTAGAATTGTACCTTGTTGGAAGCCAAGGCGCATTCATCGCATATTTGAGTTCCTGCATGCATGTGGGTTCTGCAGAGATTCTTGACTCGGCATTCCAGGCAGGTAAAAACATCTCTTCCACTATTTTCTTTTCCGCATTTTGGGCATTTGACCTTTATCAAGACATCCAAAACAGAAGAGAGGGCCTGCGCTACCTCAATACAATTTTCATAACGCTCTGTAGGAATCTTTGCCAGCATTCTCATGATAATTTCTGATATAGATTGAGGTATATCAGGAATTCTCTGGCTAGGCGATACAGGAAGTTCTGTAATATGCTTTTCCAGAATATCAAAAGAATTCTCTCCTGTAAAGGGAGGTCTTCCTGTAAGGAGATAATAGAAAGAAGCACCTAAAGCATAAATATCGGTTCTAGGATCAATTTCGCTTCCTACGCATTGCTCTGGTGCCATGTATAAAGGGGTTCCAACAATCAAACCGCTGGATACCGTTGAAACGTCAGCAGACGCAATCCCCTTAGCTAGACCAAAGTCTGTTATTTTTACGACTCCATCCGAAGTAACCATGATATTGGCGGGCTTAACATCACGGTGTATAATTCCCTTGAGATGCGCTGCATGCAATCCCTCTGCTGTTTGTATGATATATTTGCTGGCTTCAATAGGAGATAAACGCCCTTCGGGTGATCTTTTTACAATGATATCCAGAGATTTTCCATCCACATATTGCATAACAATATAGTGGGTACTCAAATTTTCATCATAGGCTAAGTCATAGACCTGTATGATATTGGAATGCTCTAGTCTCGCAATGGACTGAGCTTCCCTCAAGAACCATCCTACCGCTTTTTCATCCTGGTTAGAAGCATTGAGAATCTTGATAGCCACTTCTCTGTTGAGTGAAGTATGAAGTGCTTTATATACGGATCCCATACCTCCTCTGCCTATAAAATCAATGATTTCGCAGCTTCCTATGCGGCTCCCTACCAACTGTAAATCTCTGGGGCTGACTTTGCTACGAGAGCCTGAAATTAATTTTGAAGATTGACCTGTTTCCATCTCATTTTCCCATCGTGAGTTATATTTATAATACCAATCCAATTTCTTTTAATAAGTCTTTTATCTTCCGATAATAAAAAAAGGGATCCATATTTTCAATTTTTTGGAGAATTTTTTTTGCTTTTGGCAAATTTTGCTGTTTTAAATAGAGCATAGCTAAAGAATAGTAGATCTGGGGAGATTGTACTTTTTTTTCTGCTGCTTCTTCCAGCAAATCCTTCGCTTTTTCCATTTCTCCTTTTTCTAACAAAATACACCCTCTGTAGCCTTGAACATCCGCGTTTAAAAAGGAATCTTGTAAAACCAACTGATCTCTTTTAGAAAACACATTCTCGGCTTCCATGTATTGCTTATTGAAAAAATAAGCTTCGCCCAGGTAAGCGTAATATTCTGGATTTTCAGGTGATGCTTTAACAGATTGTTCCAGAAAACCGACTGCCTTTGCATAATCCCCTTTTTCAAGGGCAGCATAACCCTTGTTCACTAATGCTTCGGCTTTAATTGCCATAAGACCCTGCCTAAAAATAATACAGACATAATTTATTTTATGATTTTTGTTTTAGTCAAAATGTTGCTTGAATTAAAAAATAGAATTAACCACAGAGAGCCAGAGAACACAGAGCGTTTTTAGCTTTTGAACCACGGATAAACACAGATGAACACAAATAATTTTTTGTAATACTTTTCTCCCATTTTATCGTTTTTTTATCCAGCCGAATAAGACTATTTAAAATATTATATCCGTGTCTATTCGTGTCCATCTGTGGTTCTTTTTTGTCTTTCTCTTTGTCTCTTATGAATTCTGTGGTATTTTTTTCTCTTTTTTTGTTAAATAGTTTTCTAAACCCAGAATCATTTGAACCTGGACTTCCGTGCTTTCAAATATTCCTTTTTTTTGAAGAAGGCTTTTAAAATTTTCTTCATCTTCCTTCGCTAAATAACATAAAGCCAGATAATTATATGTGAGTTGGTTTTTGGAATCTATATCCAATGCTTTATGTAAACTTTGTACTGCCTCTTCATATTTTTTTTGTTCATAAAAAACGATACCTAAAAATGCATGATATATAGCATTTTTGAGATCAAGAGAGATCGCTTTTATTATGGATTCTTCCGCTTTTTCCCATTTTTCCAGTTCTAAGAATTTTTTCGCCAGTTGAAAGTAAGCAAAAGAGTAATCTGGCTTCAAAAGAATACATTTTTCTAAAAGGCATATTCCCTTATCTATTTTTTCCTGAAGAAAATATTTTTGGGCACATCGCAATAAAAAAAAAGCATATATTCGTTTTATCATAAATTATACTCTATCGCCCGTATCGCAAACGTTCTCCCAGAATCTCAGGAAGACCAGATGTAGTGATTTTTTTTATAGCACATTCAATATCGTACTCTATTCTGAGTATATATACTTTTTCTGCTTCATCATCATATATTGCACAGCATGCCTGAGGATTCTCGTCTCTTGGCTGCCCTACGCTTCCTACATTGACAAGAGTTTTTCCATCTTTAGGGACATAAAATTCTTCATCCATAGAAAAAGATACTGTTGGTCCCTGAAAGAAGGCTACAGGAACATGCGAGTGACCAAGAAAACAAACAGGCGTATCTAAAAGTTCTAAAGTAAGATGAGCATCGTAGCTTGTCTGGATGTAATCGAACATTTCAGGAAAATTCATGGTTCCATGAACTATAGTCAGGACATTCTCTATTTTTTGAATAAGATCTAAATTTGCAAGATATTGTAGCTCTTGATCACTAAGTTGTTTTCTAGTCCACAAAACAGCTTCTTTTGCGTAAGGATTGAAAAAGTCAATGTTTAGTTTGCCTGCTACTGCATAATCATGGTTTCCTGCCACAACCAGACTTTTGTGTTCCAGTACTAGCTGAAGGCATTCTCTGGGATTTGCTCCGTAGCCTACAATATCTCCTAAACAAATGTATTCATCTACATTTTCTTTTTCAAATCTGTCAAAGACAGCTTGTAAAGCTTCAAGGTTTGCATGTATATCGCTGTAAATTCCGTATCGCAAATTTTTCTCCCTTTTTGATAGATTTTGAAAAAAAGAAACTCTTAATCTAGCGAATATAACAAAAAGAAATAAAGATTTCTATAAAAAAAATTTCTATTCTAACAGAATATCTCTCATGAAAAGATCCAGCGCAAGAAGCGTTGATAATTTTTTTGATATTGGCATTGCCAAATCTGCTAACTCTGCGCCCTCAGCGTCTATGAGTGTTAACCACAGAGGCACAGAGAAAAAAGAAGAGCGGAGGCTTTACCGTAGCGAACAAAACAAAAATGAATCCGTGTTCATCTGTAGTTATTTTTTTGCTCTATGCCCTCTGTGTCCTCTGTACTCTGTGGTAAATTTTTATTTTTTTCATGACCACAAATTATATGGAATCATTAGCATGGAAAGCGCCATAACACTTCTCTAACTTCATCACTACGTCCTGCATTGATGAGAGTAGATGGTTTTTTTCTGCCAAGAGCAGGAACACTAGCATGTAACCATACTATACTGCCTTGTCCTAGATGGTGGAATACTACCCATGCAATGTCTTCGCTGCCGCCACATTCCTCAATAAGCTTATCTTGAAAATTACAATTGCAAAAATCACATTTGCATGTTTCTGCAAATTTTAGCCAATTTTTGGTATCCATAATTTTTCTATATTACAAATTTTCCATCTCTGTAAACCACTCTTCCATCGACTAAAATTACTCCATCACCTCTCATATCCTTTACCATATCGAAGTGAATCAGGGAGCGATTGGTTCCTCCTACTTCGACATAGGCATCGCCAAGAGCGATGTGAATAGTGCCTGTTACTTTTTCGTCGAAAAGAATATCATTCGTTAAATTTTTTAGGGCTGGATTGATCCCAAAACCAAATTCGCCAAGCCTCTTTGCACCTGAATCGGTTTTCAACAATTTTTGTAATGCGTCCATATTGGTTTCAGAGCATACCTGGGTTACTTCTCCGTTACGAAATTCTATCGCCAGGTTTTGGAATATCTTTCCAGAATAGCTTTGGGGCTGTTCAAAGCGAATATATCCATTCACCGAACTCTCTATAGGAGAGCAGAAAATCTCACCATCAGGAAAGTTTATAAGAAGAGAATGCAAAGTAAAGTTTCTATCACCCAGATCAAAGACTAAGTTCGTATTGGAAGTCTTTATTTCAAAATGATTTCCATTAGAAAGCATCTCTTCTATAGGATGATAATCTTCGTAGAGTTTTTCTAAATCTATCGACACAGCGTCATAAAAAAGCTTTTCGTATTCTTCCAGGTTCATTCCTGCCTGGTCTGCATAGCGCAGATTCGGGAAGATACTGACTACAGTAGGAACAAAATCCAGCTTTCTGTAATAAGGCCCTGCTGTTTGTTTCCATTGATTGATTCTATTCTGATCAATTTTATTTATCTGGTTAGGATTGGTAGCGGATTCTATGGAAATGACTTTCGTCGCTATTTCAATTTCTTTGGCCAGACCAGGGGGAAACTGTGTCAGGTGTTTTTCATGAGCATATTTATAAAAATTATAGCGCATTTGCTCTAAACTGATGCGAATAAGAGGATACGCTGATCTCTTTAAAATTTCTTTTTGTAATTCCAAAATTAAATTTGCAGAAACTTCTGTTCCTGTAATCAGGACAATATCATCTTCAACAATATCTAAAGATTTGCAAATTGTTTTTGCAAACTTTTCTATTCGAGGATCTGCCATAGTATTTTTTTCCAAATCTAAATAAAGATGGGCATGACAGTCATGCCCTCGTCTATCATGCTATCTCTAGCTGCTTTTCTATTTTGGGCAAAACGCTTTTTTCCCCTCGTACCATTTCTGGCGTGATTATAATTTCTTTTACAGTGCAAGAATGAGAGGGAACTTCATACATCACATCCAGCATAAGCGATTCCACAATCGCTCTAAGGCCACGGGCACCACTATTGCGAGCTAAAGCTTTTTGTGCTATCTCTCTTAAAGCATCTTGCTGAAATACCAGCTTTACGCCTTCTATTTCCAGCATTTTTTCATATTGCCTTACAATAGCATTCTTTGGGCAGGTAAGGATAGAGATCATATCATCTATGTTGAGAGGATGAAGACCACTAATGACAGGAAGACGGCCAACAAACTCTGGAATCAAACCATATTGAATAAGGTCTTCTACTTCCACAAGTTGCAAAAGGTCTCCTTTGGTTTTTTCATCAATATCAGCAGCCTCACGATTGAACCCAATCATTTTTTTACCTACTCTGCGGCCTACGATCTCTTCTAATCCTATGAATGCACCACCACAAATAAAAAGGATATGCGTTGTATCGATAGGAATATAAGCCTGTTCAGGATGTTTTCGACCTCCTTGAGGAGGCACATTGGAAATAGTCCCTTCCAACATCTTTAACAAAGCTTGCTGAACGCCTTCACCAGAAACATCTCGTGTGATTGAAACATTTTGGGAAGTCTTTCTGATTTTATCAATTTCATCGATAAAAATAATCCCTTTGCTGGCTTTAGAAACATCAAAATTGGCTGATTGGATTAATCGCAGTAAGAGATTTTCCACATCTTCTCCAACATAACCTGCTTCTGTTAAAGATGTTGCATCTCCAATCGCAAAAGGAACATCAAGAATAGTCGCTAAAGTTCTTGCTAAAAGAGTTTTTCCACTGCCAGTAGGCCCGATTAATAAGATATTGCTTTTTTCAATTTCTACATCTTTTATATCTATAGTACTATAAATTCTTCTATAGTGATTATAGACTGCTACAGACAAGACTTTTTTGCTGTGTTCCTGTCCCATAACATAGAGATCTAGTTGTTCTTTGATTTCTTTCGGCGTTGGAAGTTTTTTACTTTTTCCTGTATAATTTTTGCGGACTCTCTCTTCTTCTAAAACAGTATTACAAAGTTTAATACATTCATTGCATATATATATATTTGGGGGGCCAGCAATGAGAGTATCTACAACTTTACGACTTTTGCCACAAAAAGTACAGTATTCTAAAGATTTGTTATTTGCCATAATTAAGTATTTCCTGGTAGAAAAAATTCTATTGTTTTTTGGGGATAGAGAAGGATAACAGTTCTTTTTTTGTCACTTTTTCTATTTTACCTTCTATAATACTATTTTTATCCAAAGAATTGCCAGGAATATGGAATTGCATTCTTTGAATGGAATATTTTTGTGAAGAAAGTCCCCATTGGTAAAATAGAATAATCATGATGCTACAGCTAATCAAGCATAGACAAGATGCAATTTTTTCTGGATTTTTCCAAAAATTAGATGAGCACAGGGCTGTTTCCTGAATTCGCTGTGTCAAACGCTGTAAAGAATTCTTTCTTTTCTCTTCTGATTTTTTTTTATTGTTATTCTCAGAATCTTTATCTTTCCAACGGTTGAAGACAGTTAAAATAATATCGGTAGGAACGTCAGGGTGTCTTTCCCTTTGAAATTCTTCATCAGAAAGAAGCTCTTGTAAAATGTTCTCAGAAAGAGAATAGCTCTGGCTGGAAACATCTTCTTTGCCCTGAATTTTTTTGATAACACGATGGTCTTCCACCATATCTTTCCAGAGACTTTGATATTCTTTTTCATCCGCGATATAGCCTTGTTCCAGGAGTATATCCTTTACCGTTATGCTATATCCTTTTTCAAGAGCCTCCTGCTTGCGTTTACGGCATAGGCTAACAGCCTGCTTAGGCAGGATTCCCTTTTTCACGAGATATACAAGAAAATCTTTTACTGTTGGCTCTGATGAATTTGTATTTTTTTCCTTGACCATAATTGCCTTTTTGAAAATTTATAGAAGTTATTTTTGTTCCATAGCAGGAGCAATTACGACTCCCTGGACAGGAATCTCTATTTCTGTCATTTCAGAATGAGAGGTTGTAACGATGATTTTGCCTCGAAATTCTCCTGTTGGTAATGGAGCATCTTTTTTTATACTTACCAGAATCTGATAGTATTGGTCTTCTAAAACAGAGACATGTCCCATGCTAAGAAAAGGCAATGTGCTTTTGATTTCTTGGATCTGAAAAGACTCCCCTTTTCTATGAAAAATAAGGATTTTTCTTACGATTTTATCATCTTTTTTTATTGCACCGACAGAAAGATAATCTGGCCTAAGGCCTATATCTCCAATTACTTTGGCAAGCAAGGGAATTTCTATTTTTTCTTTTCCTGGTATATCGCTTACAATTTGTATTTTGCCTTCTATTCTACCATAAGGTATGTCTTTTTTAGCAATTATTTTTAAAGAATAAGCACGGCGAGAACCTGGATAAAATCCATCATAGATACCTGGGGCCAACTCTATATCAAAGCATTCTTTGTTTTGGTCGTCCAAAAGAATTTTAACTTCTTGGATTTTAAAATCAGGATAATGCTCAGGGGCAATCCAGACTTGCATATCAACAGGAAGGCCTCTATGGAATTCTCCAAAAGAGAGAAAATCCTGAGAAATCATCCCATCTTTTAAGATAGTAACATCAAAAGCCGACATGACAACAGGGCACTCTGGTAAATTTGTATAAAAAAGAATTTCCCATCTTGCATAACCTCGGCGGCCTGTAGGATCAAAAACAAAATCTACTATACCAGTTTGTCCAGGCAGAATAGAATCGAATTTTTGTTTTGCAACGGTACAACCGCAAGATGTCGCTATTCTTTCTATCTTCACTTCCTTATCACTATTGTTGATAAGAGTAAAACAAAAAGGAATGGATTTGCTATCAGCTATTTTCCCTAAATGATACATGGGCGGCTGAATTTCAATAGCAGTCTTAGGAGTATCTGACAAAATATATAGGCAACTTCCTAAAAGCAGGCAGGCGAAAAACCAAAATATCTTAAACATTTTATTTCCCTTTCGTTAATCTTTCCAATGCTTTATCATTTCCCGATATTTTTTGTATTCAAAATCAGGGCTTCTGTCTTTTTGATGACATGGAAGACAGGCATTTTCTCCATTTGTCTTTCCATAGCCAGGCACAAGAGAGTTGATAGCGTGGCTTGCTCCAGGGCCATGGCATTCTTCACATCCTACGTGAATCAGATGAGGGGTTTCTTCTGCTGTGCGGAATCCTTCTTCATATTCATAGCCCACAGTATGGCATCTAACACATTCTGGATCATAATGATGTTTTTCTTTTACAAGAGTATCGAAAGCCAGGGCATGTCTTTTGGTTTTCCATTGATTATATTCTTCTTTATGGCATTCATAGCAATTTTCTGAACCTACATAGCCAATAGGAGAACTCCTTTTGATTTGGAATTCCAGAAGCCTTTCGGATTGCAGGCGATCTTTATATGTATCTAATATTTTTTCTACTAAGGGATCGCTTTGCCATTTCTTTTCTAATGCAATGATACGATTTTTCCATTCCAAAAGTTTGTTACCTTGCAACACCAAATTCAGCAATCCAATATAACGTCCTCGATTTCCTGCGCTAATGACCAAAACACCAGGAGAAACCTCTATAGGACTAAAGGGTGCCTGAGAATCCACAGGAAAAAAGATTTTGATATAATTTCCCTGAGGCAAATAAGAAGCATGGTTCTGGTCGATTCCGCGTGTCATAATGAAGACAATATCGGGAGAAATGCGTCCTAGAATCTCCTGGAGTTCTTCTGGTTTTGGAGTCGAATTTTTTTCTATTGTAAGCAACAGTAGCTTTTTGTCTTTGCCATAAGTTTTCTGTTTATACCAGAGTTTTTCTTTTGTCCCCCATCCTATTAAAAGAGGAGAAGAGAAAGCATCAGGAAGAATTTCCTGAGAATGTACAAACTGGCAATCATAGCCTAGATTCTGCAAAATTTCATTGTGTACAGCAAATTTGATTTTATCTTGCTTATCTCCTTTTGGTGCATGGTAGCCTCCATCAATAAGCAAAAATGTTTCCTGCTTTTTTAGATGATTGATCCAACCACTTCTGAGAAGCATTCCGCCTAATTTTGTTCCACTGCAACCACAAGGTTCTAGCTCACCAGCAAGCTCTCCTGTATATAAAAAACTGAGCGGGACAATCTCTTTTTTTTCTTCTATAATTTGCTTTACTAAATCAGGTTGATACAAAAAAAATATAAATAATGCAAGAAAAAAACAAAAAAATAAGATCAAAAATAAATATTTTTTCTTCATGCATCTCTGCCTTTCCAGTGGTTAATTCTATTCTTTTAGCTCATGGCCGTTCTCTCTATACTAAGAAAATCTTGCAATAAAATCAATCATTTTATCCAGAATCTGATCTAATGTAATTCGAGGGCTAAAATTTAGTAGCTTCTGAATTTTTTGAATATCAGGTACCCTTCTTTGCATGTCTTCAAAGCCTTGCGAGTATGCCTCGTGATAGGGAATATACTTGATTTCTGTAGAAATTCCCACCTTATCTCTTACTTTATATGCCAGGTCGGTAATGGTAATTTCTTCCTGGCTTCCTATGTTATAAATTTCACCTACTGCTTTTTCCTCTATGCTCAAATCATATATTGCCTTGCATACTTCCATAACGTATATAAAACAACGGCTTTGTGTTCCATCGCCATAGATGGTTATAGGGCTATTGCTTAAAGCCTGTTTTATAAAACGTGGCAGAACCATACCATACCGTCCTGTCTGTCTAGGGCCAACTGTATTGAAAAACCTACAAATGACAACAGGCAGCTTTTTTTCCCGCCAGTACGCTAAAGCCAAAAATTCATCCAGTGCCTTGCTACAGGCATAGCTCCATCTCCCTTTTGTAGGAGGGCCTAATATAAGATCATCATCTTCCTGAAAAGGAATTTTGTTGCTTTTTCCGTACACTTCGCTGGTAGAGGCAATCAATATTTTTTTCTTTTTCTTATTGGCTTCTTTGAGTACAAATTCTGTGCCATCTACATTGGTATGAATCGTTTGGACTGGGCTTTCTACGACAAGATTTACCCCCACAGCAGCGGCCAGATGAATGATGATATCGCATCGGGAAACCATTTCGCTCAGTAGAGAAACATTGGCAACAGTATCAATCCGATAGGAAAAAAGAGGATTTTCCTTAAGGTGATGGATATTTTCCATACTTCCAGTCGAAAGGTTGTCCAAAATAGCGACATTGTGTCCTTTTTCCAGAAGATACTCTGCTAAATGGCTTCCAATAAAGCCAGCTCCGCCTGTAATCAAATAATTCATGGTTTTGGCTTTCTTGATAATTTCTGAAAAGAATAGAGAATGAAGAGCAACAAGCAGGTAGTTTTTTTAGGGCCATAAACAAAAAAAAGAACCACAGATAGACACAGATAAACACAAATAAAATAATTTTTTTTCATAGCATTATCGTTCATTTTAGCTAAGAAAAAATGGATACTTATAAAATTTCGAAATTTATAAAAATTATCCGTGTCTATTTGTGTTCATCTGTGGTTCTTTTCTCATTTCCCTCTGTGTTCTCTGTGACTCTGTGGTAAAATTTAAATTTATCCCCGTCTGTAGAATATCCATTAAGCCTGTGCAGGCTAAGCAGTGCTATTGAAAATAGCATCTGCTTCAGCCTGCGGTAATGAACAATGCATTTAATATATATTCATATCTTTTATATTGAGCTGGATGTATTCGGTGTTGTTCCATACATTTCTTTTGGCTCGGAAAACAATGTCACAGTGAGTATGGGACATGAGCTCATCGTATTTTTTTCCTTCACCAAAAGCAATAGTACGGAAGACTTTTTCACCACTCCGAACTCGAAAAGAAAGATGATCCCCTTTTGTTCCATATCTTTCAGGAGCAGGATTTTTGATAATTTCCAGATTTTTGCAAAGTAGCCAGGGTTCTGGATTCCCTTCTCCAAAAGGAGCTATCTTCTCGATGAGGTTGATCAGAGTCCAATCGATTTCTTCCAGGTATACCTGTGCATCTATATTTATGGATGGCTGCATATTTTCTGGCTTGAGCAAATCCAGTGCTCTTTGGTTTAAATATTCATCCAGGTTAGGAATTTCTTCCTTTTTAATTTTAAAGCCAGCAGCCATTTCGTGACCACCATAAGCGATCAGATGCCGACAACCCGATTGTAATGCCTGGAAGAGATGAAATCCAGGAATGGATCTTGCAGAACCGCGCCCTTCTCCATTGCTCAATGCAATCATAAGGACGGGACGATAGTATTCTTCCAGGAGTCTGTTTGCAACGATTCCGACCACGCCAGGATGCCAGTTTTCTTCAGCCAATATCAGTACTTTCTTATCCTTAAGGTTATTTTTTTCAATATACTGTTTAGCTTGCTGATATATTTTATCCTGAAGGCTCTTTCTCTTCTGGTTTTGCAGCTCCATTTTTTTTGCAAGGATTTCCGCTTTTTCGACACTATGAGTAGTCAGCAATTCTACCGATTCAAAAGAATTTTCTAATCTTCCCATAGCATTGATTCTAGGGCCTAAGCGAAATCCTATATGCTCTGAAGTAATTGGTTTTAATTGGTTTATATTGGCAATGCTTTTTAAAGATTTCAGTCCTATGCTCTTGGTATTTTCTAAAGCAAGAAGTCCATACCTTGCCATAATTCTATTTTCATCTGTAAGCGGTGCTACATCAGAAATAGTCCCTAGAGCTACGAGTGCCATAGAATCCAGAAGGAATTCCCTGAGTTCTGGGGCGACTTTTTGTGCATCTTCTGAAAATTCCTGGCATAAAGCCCATGCAACTTTAAAAGCCACACCTACTCCTGCAATTCCCTTAAACGGGTATGAGCCTCTTGGGTCTTTAGGATTTACAATAGCATAGGCTTTGGGAATTTCCTCGTCTACTTCATGATGATCGGTCACTACAACATCAATTCCTAAGCGATTCGCTTCTTCGATTTCTCGGCAACTGCTAATCCCACAGTCTACCGTGATGATCAAATTCGCTTGCTTCTGATGTAAGTATTGTATTGCCGATATATGCATACCATAGCCTTCTTTAAGGCGATCAGGGATATAGAATTCCACATTTGCCTTAAGAAGCTTGAGGCACTGGAAGAGTAAAGAAGTGGAAGTAACGCCATCTACATCATAATCACCATATAAAAAAATTTTCTCCTGACTTTGGATTGCTTTTTTAATACGAGATACAGCTTGCTTCATCTCATAAAACAGATAAGGATTATGTAAATGCTGCCATTTAGGTTGTAAAAAATTTTCTGCCTCTTTAGCATCTGCAATCCCCCTTGTAGCCAGTATAGCGCAGAAGGCTCTCCCTAAACTCAGACTTTTATTTAAATTTTCTACAACATCTTTTTCTACTTCTTTCACTATCCAGCGATATTTCATAATAAACCAACTTGCTAGTTATAAATTGTGTTGAATTAAAAATCGAGTATTATACGGTTTATGCCAGATGTAATTCTTGACACTGTAAGAAGTTAGTATGCTAACCCAGGGTATTACCCTGGGCCAGCATCTTTAGGCTTCTACTTTGGGTGGCCGTTTAAGCAAAGCGCATTCTATGACAGCATGGCGAAATACCCAAAGAGGAAACTTTCCACTGGCTTTAAGCATAATATCGTAGGGAGTAAACCATTCAATAGTGCCACGAATCATCTCTCCTTCATGAAGAGCAAGCATGATTTCTGCTCCTTTTTGAAGGACACCTTCGGGAAACTGGAAGCGATCAACGGGTTTATATTTAGGACGCAATTGCTTCTTTTGTATATTTTTATCCACGATAATCCATTTCTGGATCATGGCACTATGCTCTTCTTTATAAAGATATTTCAAACTCAAACGATGGATGACACTTTCCTGATCCTGAGAAATGAAATTGAATGTATAGGGTGTAAAGTCTTTGATTCTTCCCTTAATGGAAGCACCCTTGTATTGAGCCAGCTCCAGAAGTGTTTGATCTTTTATAAAATCTTCTAATGCCTGGTATGCTGGAGTCTGATTCTCATCTTGCTGCATACGAACCTTTTTTTGCAGTTCTAAAGCAAGAAGCCTGTCTTTTTTCCTTTGTTTTCTGGCAAGGTATTCTTCAGGGCTTGAGTTGTCTTTCAATATTTTACAAGCTGCAGCAAAATTGATTTCTTTATACTGATCGCAAAGTGCCTGTGCTTTTACCTTCAATTCATCTTTTAGTTTTTGCTCATTTACTGCTTCTTCTACTGTAATTTTAGCAGTATGTACTTTCATAGCTATAGTAAAATTTAGCTTATAGTTTTCCATGAGAACTTTTACTTCTTCAGGAATAGGTTTTTTAGGGCCTTTTTTAAATCCTTTTTTCTGAAATTTTTTAGGCCCTCCTTTTTTAGGAAATCCCTTCTTGGGGAAGCCCTTCTTGGGGAAACTTTTTTTGGGAAAACCCTTTTTTTCAAAACCCTTTTTTTCAGGCTGAGGGCTAGATGGATTATCCATAATGCTTTCTCCTAAATAAAATCTGTAGCGCAAATACGTTTTTTACTGTACTCAATGCCTTATCATTATAAGACATTACGGGTTGTGCCACTTGAAAAGCCTTTCATCTATGGTATGAAAGGCCTTTATATGCTACCCTGTGGGAATAGGAAGTGCTATATGTTGGGATTATTGTAAGGCCCAATGTAATATCGTTTCCCCAGGGCTGGCAGATCTTCAAACGGATCGTGAATGTATGAAGTTTTTATTCTTTCCTGGCTTGCCAGGGAAACCTGAGGTGTTAGCATGTCGGGGAACAGGTATTTATTGCCAAAGGCAATCCTTTTTATATTGAGCAAATGTTTGCAGGTAATATTATCAGAGCTTATGTTTCCACCTAATGAACCACATCCTAAAGTCATAGAAGGTACTAAACCTGTAGAGTATCCAACCCCTCCTTGAGAAGAGGGAGAATTCACTAAAATACGAAAAGCGGGCTTTTTTAAAGCAAAGGCACTGATAATTTTTTGGTCTTGGGAGTGGATAGCCAAAGTATGTCCCATTCCACCATAGTGCAAAATTTCAAAGCATCGCTCGCAAGCTTTTTCCCAATTTTCTTCAATATAAAGAGCAAGTATAGGGCTTAGCTTTTCGCGTGATAGAGGATAGCTATGACCTACTCCTTTTTGCCTTGCCAGGAGAATAGTAGTGGTTTCTGGTACAGAGAATCCAGCTTTTTGAGCTATAAAAACAGGCGATTTCCCTACAATATCCGAGTTCATACCACTGCCTGATGGCATAAGTGATTCTAATAGTTTTACTTCTTTTTCATTGCAAATATAAGCATTTTGCCGAGCAAATTCTTCCATGCACTTTTTTTCAATGGCCTGGTCTATGACAACAGCCTGCTCTGAAGCGCATATCGTTCCCCAATCGAATGTCTGGCTTGCAACAAGGCATCGGACAGCATGTTCTATGTCTGCACTTTTTTCAATGTAAGCAGGCACATTCCCTGGCCCTACGCCAATAGCTGGCTTTCCAGAAGAATATGCCGCGCTGACCAGCCCAGAGCCACCTGTCGCCAAAATAACGGCTATATCTGGATGCTTCATCAATTCTTGGGTTGCAGCCATTGTAGGAAGGGTTAAACAACCTATCATCCCATCTGGTGCTCCTATGCGAGATACAGCTTTTTTCATTACATCGGCAGCCGCTTGAGTGCAACGAACGCCACGTGGATGAGGAGAAAGAATAATACTACAGCGAGCTTTGGCTGCTATCAAAATTTTAAATAAAGCCGTAGAAGTAGGATTAGTAATGGGGATAATCGCTGCAACAATTCCCATAGGTGTTGCGATTTCATATACCTGACGCTCTAAATCCTGGTTTATCAGCCCTACTGTTTTTACATCTTTGATATTCTTGTAAACATCTCGCGTGGCAAAAATATTTTTTTCTTTTTTGCTTTCTATTCGGCCAAAACCACTCTCTTCGCAAGCAATCTGGGCTAATTCATAGGCTGCTTTATAACCATACTCTGCCATTAAACCCACCAGGCGATCCACTTCTTCCTGAGAATAATGAGATAGCATCTTTTGGGCTTCTTTTGCTTTTGCAATACAGTCCCGTACTTCCTGGAGCGATTGTAAGTCTTGATCCACAACAATATTCCTTTAATTAAGGATTGTCTCTGCCCTGGATAGAATCTAAAGCAGATTTTATGGCTTTTACTGCTTCATGGATTTCTGACTCTTTCCCTCCGAGATAGAGTCGTCCAAAAGCACCAAATGTTGTCATTTCCAGAAGATTTACTTCTGCTGCTTTCTCTGCTTCATTCGCTGCAATAGCAGTATAGCCAGCAGGGTGTACTTCAAGAACATAGAGAGTTTCGCCTTCCAGCAAGAATTGGCCATGCCTCATGCGATTGATAATCATTGCCTGATACCCATTGATACCTGTAATGATTTCTGAGGACAATATTTTGGGTTTCAGTCTGCTCACTTCTGTTCCCTGGATATAGTTTAAAACAGCCTCTCCTGCTGCTCTTATTTCCCCCTGATCAAAAGCATGAATTTCCAGAACACCATAAGAACGCTCTACTATTTGCATTCCAGGATAGATATTGGCACTTTTCATAGCTATATCTGTGATTTTATTAATGGCTATTCCTGGAGCAACTTCTATAAACAGGGAGGCCTGGTTTTCCAGAGGAAGGTATCCCTGGCACACAGTGGCAATAAATGCAGCTACCTGTGGTTGCAAAATATCGATATAGGTAAAAGTTCTCAGCTCAATCATTCTTCTTCTCTCTTCACTAATTAAGGAATTTTTAAATAACTTCCATAGATAAGCTTTGGGCTTTTAAGATTAGGATTCGCTTCTAAAATATCCACCCACTTTTGATGCGTATTATAGTATATACGAGCCAGATCATATAGGGTATCACCAGGTTTCACTCTATGATACGTAGGAAAAATAAATTTTGTCTGTATTTGTGCCTTTTGAGTGGAAATTTTCTGAATATTTTTTTCATCAGGTAAGTCAATAACCATACCTGGCTTCACATTATCAGGATTACCTTTCAACAAAGAATTCTCTTCCATAATTATATCAAAAATTTTTTTTTCAAAATTTTTTTTCTCTGTTTCATCTTTAATTTTCTCTGTTTGGTATTCTTGTCTAATGATTTTCCAGATATAGTCTTGTTTCTGAATCGTATATTTTTTCTTTACATTTGGAGCTGCTTGTATTGTTGTAGGATGAACAGAAGATAGCTCTGTGTTTGCATCTTTTTTTATTTCTACTGTTTTTAAAGATACAGGCTGAAGATTTCTTTCTTCTATTGGACTTTTATCTTTGGCAGGTTGTTTTTCTCTAGTTTCTTTTTGATAAGAAGCAATGGTTTGCGACATTTTTTCGATCTCTTCATGAGCATCCTTCAGACTGGATTCCAGGGATTCTATTTTTTTCTGCAATACTTGATTGTCGCCCAGCCTTGCATGAGCATCGCTTAAACTGGATTCCAGAGATTTTATCTTTGCTTGTAATAAAGGTATATCTTTATTTTTATTTTTTTCTTTGCAGAGTGTCACAATGTAGATCAACAAGAGCAGTAACAAAATCAAAATTTTTTTATTTGTAAATTGCATAACCTGCCTTTCCCCATAATAGGTCAAAATAGAAAAATTTCCCAGTGCGTATCGCATAAGAAACACACTGGGAATCCTTCTTAGACAGGAAAGGGATTGCTAGTTCTAACTAGTTTTTCCTGTGCTATTTCCGACGGTTTTTCTTTTCATACATAAGTACAACAGCAGGAGCAATAAACCAGGAAGAGTATGTACCAATTGTGATTCCAAACATCAGAGCAAAAGAGAAGCCTTCCATTACACTGCCTTTACCATAGTTGAGAACAAAGATACATACAAGGACAATCAATGTGGTAAAGCTGGTAAAGAGGGTTCTGCCCAAAGTCTGGTTTAGTGCCAGATTGAACTCCTGAGAAATTTTCTTTTGGTCCAATCTTTCCCAGATTTCTTTATCATATTTATGCTGGTTTTCTCTCAAACGGTCAAAAATGACGATGGTATTGTTGATAGAGTATCCAACGATGGTAAGCAGTGCAGCAATGATGGTAAGATCGATTTGCACATTGACGATACCCATCGAACTAAAGAAAGCAATCGCTCCAATGGTAAACAATACATCATGCAGCAATGTCAAAGAGGCCCCGAATCCATAGATCAAACCATTGGGGAAACGGAATGCGATATAAAGCATAATCATAATAAGAGAAAGGAGAATGGCCTGATAAGCTTTGGCTTTCTGTGCTTTTGCAACAAGACCAGAAACCTGAGTAAATCTGGGGAATGGGTTGGAAAAGTATACTTTAGCCTCTTTGTATTCTTTTTCATTGAAGCTGCCACGAAGTTCTTCCTCTACTTTATGCTGTATATCTTCTATACTGTTCTGGCTTTCTGTCAGAGGAAGAAGCATAAAGAGATAGAAGCGTTTCATGTCGCTTTGTCCATTATCCAAAGCAGAGACTTTGTATTCTTCCAGATTGCATTCATCCAATGCTCTGAACAAGGAATACTCTGGAATAACTTGTAGGAAAGAAACATTCAGAGAATATTCATTTTCTCCTGAACCTTTTTTTACCTCAATCTTTCCGATTTTTTCTGCTTCCAGACGAGAAACCATATCCAGTTGTTTCTGAACGAGTTCTGCCAATGCAGTTTCTGTAACAGCACTTTCTTTCTTGGCTTTGATCAATCCACCAAATTGTTTGCTTCCTACATGAATTTCTCTGAAGAGCTTTTTGTTAGCATTCAAAGTTTTCTGGACAAATTCACTGGAAACAGGAGTGCTCATGCTGATAGGCATCAGATGATAGTTGTTGAACTGGCCTTCTGCTACTGTTACTGTACCAAAAGGAAGAGGAGCAAGCTCTGCTTCGAATTGCTTCTGGATTTCTTTTCTAAGTTCTTCACTTCCACCCAGAACATTCTTTTCTTTCAGCAGCTTGTCACGTTCTTCTTTGATTTTTTCTATTTCTTTTTCAACGCCAGAAACCTGATCGCGGTTATTTTTAATTTTTTCTTCTCTGAGCTTTATATCCAGTCTGGCTTTCTGAATATTTTCATCAGAAGCTTTATCTCTGATAAGACGATTGAGTGCTCTCTTGGAACGCTTGAGATCTTCTTCTGTACGAATGACAATAGAGAGATACTCTTTTAAAGTAGCATTCTTTTCGTTCAAATTTTTCGATAATACTGACAGTTGTTTGTTGATTTCTTCGATTTTATCCAGATTCAGGTTAGGCATCTGGATGAGGAAGTCATACCATCCCTCTTGCTTTAGGCCTTCTTCTGTAATAATGTGCTGGATTTCGACCTGGAATTTTCCTTTGAGCCTGTCTCTTACTTCTTGGGTTGTAAGAGGTTTTTCCATGCTGATCTGAGCTAAGATACCGCCTCTGAGATCAAGCCCGTAATTTCTTTCTCCACGAGATATAAATAAAGAAAGTCCTAGGGCAATAAGAATAACAGACCCAATCCATGCGGTGTGCATAATATCAATGAAATGATAGCCTTTATCGCTTTTGATCCATTCCAGCATACTGAATTTACGGATCAGACCGATTTGTACGGCAAGTGCGGACAAAAGACGGCTTAGAACGATAGCGGTAAAGAAGTTGGTGATGATACCCCAGGAAAGAGTGAATCCAAATCCTTTTACAGGGCCAGAACCGACAAAGTACAGAATCAAAGCTGTAAACAAGGTTGTGATGTTGGAGTCAAAAATGGTAGTGAAGGCTCTGTCATAACCGTTAGTCTGTACATCCATCAGCTCTTCTCTGGTAAAAGATGTCTTGTCTTTGCCATTTTCTAGCTTGTAAGCATCCAGACGTTTTTTCTTTTCTTCGCGGATTCTTTCAAAAATAAGAATATTGGCATCTACGGACATACCCATAGTCAGAAGGATACCAGCAACGCCAGGCAGAGTTAGTGTTTCTCCCCAGATAACCAGGATGGCACCCAGAAGGATGACGTTGGTAAGCATGGCGATATTTGCGATAATTCCTAAACCCAGATAGTATAATGCCATAAACAAAACAACGCAGAGAACGCCCAGAATACCTGCACTGATTCCTAATCGGACAGCATCTTCACCCAGACTAGGGCCAATGCTGTTTTCATTCATCAACTCTGGCTGTACTTCCAGAGAGCCAGATTGCAGGAGTTTCATGAGAAGTTCTAGCTCATTGAGATCAAAACCAAGCATGACTCCGACGCCATCAATGCGTCCATTGATGACAGGGGCGGAAACAACTTTATTGTTGAAAACAATCGCCAGTTTTTCGCCTTTGTATTTGTTGGTAAAATCGCCAAAATAGGCTTTGTGTTCTTCTTTTAGCTCAAAGCCTATGGCTCTGCGTGCTTCATAGTTTGTCGAATAGAAATTGCGGAATTTTTTTCCTGTAAAATCATAGCCATCTTTGACCCATAGCAGATGAGCTTCGCTGCCGCTTTTGGTGCCTTGTTCTCTGGGAACAAACCATTGATAGCCTTTTGCCGAAAGTTCGTTCTGATAGTCTTTAAGACTGGATTCCCCTAAAGAAAGCATGGTTTCATATTTAGAGCGTTCCTCTTGCTCGTCTATTTCTGCACCAATATTTTTGGATGCGACAAGACGGAACTCCAGGTTTCCTAATCTTTCGATCTCTCGTTTGATAGCATCGGTTTCTACCTGATTCAATCCTGGTAATTGGATCAAAATCAGCTCTTCTCCTTGTTTCTGAACCTTAGGATCTTTTACGATATTGGATTCAAAAATACGCTGGCTGACGACCCCTATGGTTTCATCCAGAACATCGCTCAGATTTCTGGTAGGGTCAATATCTTTTTCACTGATTTGATAAAGAAGCTCTGAACCACCTTTTAGATCCAAACCATAGTGGACTTTATAATCCGCCAAAACGTCTTTAAGCACGGGGCGGTATTCAGGAGGACAGCATAAGAGAGCACCAAAAAGCACAACAAGGAGAATAGCACTCAATGCTCCCAGAAGAATTAAAATTCTCTCCCCTCTCATAAAATTTTTCTTTCCTTTCTTGAACATGTATATTGCCATTTTTTTCAGGATTTTTCCTGACCAACTATGCCTGGAATTATGTCTTTATTTCCTGAGAAAAAAAGCACTTTCTATAAAATAAGTCTTTTCGTTTGCTATTTTTCTTCTTCTTTTTCTTCCATCACATTCAGGATAGCAGAACGCAAGAAGGTAATTTTTATATCGCTGGATTCATCTACCTTGATTTCGACTTTTTCCTCACGTATTCGAACGACTTTACCAATAATTCCAGCATTGGTAACGACTCTATCTCCTTTTTTAAGAGCCTTGAGCATATCTTCTCTCTTTTTTTGTTCTTTACGCTGAGGCCTTATTACTAAAAGCCACATGATAAAAAACACAATGATAAAAGGAGCCAAAATATCCCAGATATTAGATTGCCCTCCATTAGGAGGCTGCATCAGAAAAAACATGATTACTCCTAAAGCTAAATTTTTCATTACAGCAAAAAAACAACAGATATTTTCTAGTTATAACAAATTTTTATGATATAATCAATCAAATCAAATAGTAACTCATTTCGCTATGCTATTATTACCTTTTACATCAAAAAGTCAATAAAATTTTCCCTATATAACATGGAATTATCTATGGACATTCAATACGAAATGCTGTTTTTATCGGATTTATTAAAAAAATCCAGAGAAAAACCTCATGAAGATTTTCTTGCAGCTTTAAATTATATTTACCAAAGACTGGAAAAAATAACATCGGATAGTCCTGACTCTCCCTTTAATAAAAAAATCCGATTGCTAAAAAAAATTCTTCCTCCTTTTTTTCTTCCCAAATTGCTTTATCGTTTACACTATGATGCCATGATAGGATTTTGCAAGCAAGGAAAGGAAAAAATCGTCTATGGCATGATTTCCTTTCAGAAGCATCCATCCAGAGGAAAGATTGGAATGTTCGACATTTATATTTCTCCAGAGCGCAGGGAGAAAGATATGGTCGGCCATTTTCAAAAGCTGAGTACTATGGTCTATCAGTTGACACAAAGATTCCAGCAAAGCGGCTATAAATATCTGCAATGTGGCAAGAATGAAACGACCAAAAAGCTCCTGCGCCTTTATCAGAGAATGTGCATGAGAAATGAATGGGATTGCATTGTCGATGTAGAAAATTCAAGGATCTATTTAAGCTAAGGAAAAGTATGCATTTTTTAAAAAAATCCTGTAGTTTTACACGCTTTCAAGTTTCTGGAAAATTTGCTTTTTCCAGGGATAAATACCAAGAAATCCTTAACCAGAATGCTTTTAGGGAACTTTCAGACCTAAAGGATGCCCAGGAATCCGTGGGATGGGTTTCTCCCAACAATTTTCTGAAACCAGCAGAAATCGATGAAATCATGGCAGAGCCTTATTTCCAACTGGTCATGAGGGTAGATCGCAGAAAGGTAGGGAAAGCCCTGCTTGCAGCACACCTTGCGATTGAGGAAAAAGCAGCCCTGGCAAGTTCAGGAAAAAACAAACTAAGCCTCAACCAGAAAAGAGAGCTAAGACAATCTGTACATCAATACCTTTTAGAAAATACCACACCTACCAATGCCTTTTATAAAGCATTATGGAATTTCAAAACAGGTATATGCTATCTGTTTTGTACATCCAAGGGTGTCCAGAATCGTTTTTCCAAACTCTTCTCTGATACCTTTTCTTTTCCATTAGAGGCTTTAACACCCTGGACGCTCGCTGTAGGATGGGCACAAGAAAACAACGCAAAAAATATTCTAGGTAGCCTTAACCCTACATCCTTCATGAAAAGCAAACGAATTCAAAGACAGGGAATAGAAAAAGAGGAAGAAGAATAAATTTGTTTTCGGTTTATCTCCGTTAGATCGTTCCTATCTGTCTCATCCTACGCGGACTAAAACTGACTGGAGAACAAACTTATGTTACGGACTATTTCCTTTAGAATAAAAAAATTTGACAAAGAATTTTTACAAAATTTCAGCAATGCTTTGACAGAAAAAGGCCTGTCTCATGAAGTGAAATGGCAGAAGGTACAAGGGATCAAAGCGGTCCCTTGCTCTAAAGAAGAAGGATCCAGTCTTATTCTTTCTGAGAAGGGCTTTCCTTTTCTTAAGGCCAGCTATGGTTCTGTAGAATTGGTGTTAGAAAAATTGCCCCCTCTGGAAAATAGTATCCTGATGGATACTCTGAAGCAAAGCGGATATATCAAACAGCCTGGATTTCTCTGGCCTATCGTTCTGAGTGTTTTGCATTTCTTGATCTTGATGTTTATTATTCTTGCGACTTCACAAGAACTGCGTAGAGTAGAGAATATTCTGATCATGGTCAACTGTTCTATCAGCCTTTTTTTGATATATTCAGGGATTTTTCTATGGACAATGTCTTTTACGAGAAGAAGACCTTTCCGTATTTTTATGGGCATCGTTCTTGTGACAGGAATTCTGCTAACCTTTCCTTCCAGTGCTTTACAAATATCTCTAATACAATCTCTGGCAGAAAGGCAATTGTGTTCTTACCTGAAAAATGACGAATTGTAAGCATTTTCATTATAGGAGATAAATTATGTCGGAACTGCAAGAACAATTCGAAAAAGCGGTACAAAATTCTAAAAATATCCCAGGAAAGCCTTCTAACGATGATTTGCTGTTTCTTTATTCTCACTATAAACAGGCAAAGGAAGGGAATTGTGCAGGGAAAAGGCCTGGTATCATGGATTTGGTAGGAAGAACAAAATATGATGCCTGGAAAAAATTAGAAGGCATCTCCAAAGAAGAGGCTATGAAAAAATACATCGATAAAGTCAATAAGCTGGAACAGTAAAATTGTAGCCGCAGGGTTGCGCCAAAAAAGTCATGTCTGCTAAAAAGTCTCACGCCAGCGCAATCCCTGCGTCTTTGGTAATTTTCCAACACTATGCCTTTCGGATCACGAAGGCATAGAAGTCAAAATTTTTTCTATCTCGCTTGCTTTTTGGGGATTTCCATATAAGAATATCGCCCATTCTTCAGCAGAAAAGGAAAGCTCAGCATTTTTGCCAAGTCTGTAAAGTACCATATCATGGGCTTTCCTTAATTCACCGTAATCTTCATATCTTTCAGAAAGAGACAGCAATGCTTTAGAATCTTCCGAATTTTTGCTAATATCGAAACATCTGGCAGCCTGGATGATATTTACAATACCATTGATCTTGGTTTTGCTGATTTCATTTTCAGAAGCATGCTCTTTCAAGCGTTTCATTAGCTCTGACAAAAATTCAGACCGCAAAATTTTCCTTTTTTCTATTAGAATTTCATGAACCTTCCGAAGTACCAGATCTTGTATATTAGCACCAACAAAATGCATCTTTTGCTTATGAATTTTGCTTAGCAATGCCTTTTCCTTGGTTTCTTTTTCTGTCTCCAGATTTTCTTCCTGGGATGTTTTGTCTTCTTCAGAATCTACTTCGATAAGCGTATCTTTGGGCCTGGCAACATGGGTGGGTTTAGCCTTTTGCCCTGATTCCAGCCTTTTATATTCATCATAGTCCATGAAAATCGTAAATTTTTTCTTATCTAAATCCTTACGCCTTGCCAATGGTTCTTGTTTCCAAGAATTGCATTCTTTAAGTAAAGGTTCCATGGATTTTTGTAGAAGATCCAGAATACCTTGCAGCTTGATAGTTTCCTGAAGACTTTCTTCTTGTTTTTTTCTCAAAAATTTTAAAAAAGGAATAAATTGTGCAATATTATTGCAAAGAAGAGAAAAATCCTTTTGTTTTTCCTTTTGCTTTTCTTCCCAGTTTTCCAAGATTTGCATTAAAGATTGTTTCTGGCTTTGAAGAATTTTTTTATAGAGATTTTGCTCTTTTTTTTCGTTTTCTTCCTGCCATTTTTCTAAAAGTTTGTCTTTAAGTCTTTCTATGCTTTGGGATAGTGTTTCCTGAAAAAATGAAGGCAGCCCCTCGGTTGTTTTTTGAAAAATAGAACATTCATGTTCTATCAGTTTTTCTAATTTTTGAAGGGACAAAATCACTTCTTGCTTGTCTTGTTGGATGAATTCCTGATATCTATCATTTGTAAAGGAAGAATCCTGTTTTTGAAGAAGGTTTTCTAATATTTTTTGATTTTGTTCAATGAATTGGATTTTTTTATAAAATTCTTTTTCTTTTAGAATGCTATATAGCATCATAACAGATATAGTCAATAAAAAAAGAAAAAGAAAAGAAAGAGAGAGCCAGGACACAAAATTCTCCTTGTAAAACCAGGCTATGACGAAAACAGCAATTTCATCATAGCCTATAGTAACCTATCGATAATAATTATGAACTGCACCGTAAAGATGGTAAAAACCTGTTATTAAAACACAGTTTACATCTTCTGCGCAATTTGCTACACCATCGTTTACCAATTTTTCAGCGATTGCTTTGGAGCTTGCCATATAAGCACGAGCCAGGACACTTCCTGGGCTGTTTGCCTGAGAAAGATTTTGGAAATATTGAGCCAATTTTGGTTCTTTGCCTGGGTCTGAGCTTAGAGCTTTCCAGGAAGCCCATCCAGCAGGCATATTTCCCATTTTGGTGTCTAGTTCCTGTGTCCAGTTACCATCAGAAAATCGTTTATACTGAGAGGTAGCAGGGTCGAAAATACCAGAAGGTTTATTTTTTTCATAAAGTAGAAATCCATTCTTCTGGCTACTATCGCTATTCTGACCACCAAGAACATTTAGCTTTATCATAGTCTCCACGATGGGATGGTATAAATCCTGATGGAGAAATTTGGACATGACTTTCTGGATGCAATAAAATACATCGATTCCAACATAATCAATCAATTGGAAGATTCCCATAGGGCGCACGAGAAAATCCTGCGTGATTTTATTGATAATATACACAGCCCCAGGAAAGCCATACTCGCTTTGTAGTTTGGATACCTCAGAGAAAGCGTAAATTCCATCTCGTATAAAATGTCCATTTCCAATAAAACCAGCAACATCTCTGGAAGACACTACGGTCTTTTTTAGTCTTTTAGCTAGCTCCAGAGCAATATCTTGTAATTCTTGTTTTGTGGAATCTGAAGGAATGATTTCTATAAGTTTCTGGATAGCAGGTGGGTTATAAAAATGGTATCCGATCAAACGCCCTTGCAGAGATGCACCTGAATCTAGTATACCTATAGGAAGAGAAGATGTATTCGTAAAGAAAAAAGTCTCTTCAGAACATAAATTTTTGAGCTTTTTGAAAAGTTCAACTTTAAACTCTTCCTTTTCCAGAGCAGCTTCAAAAACAAGACTGCTTTTGGATGCGGATTCTACTACGCTGGAAAGTCTCATCAGAGAAAGAACCACAGTGACAAATTCTGTTATTATATCGGTATTTTCCACGAGATGAGAGCGATCCTTTGCCAGATTTCGCAGCAAAGTAATATTTTTTTCTGCATAGCCAGAAACCTGCGATCTGATATAAGCCCAAAGTCCCTCAAGACCAGCTTCGCTTGGGTCAATCAAGTTCAATACATAGGACTTATCGGGATTTTTCCACTTAAGTAGAGCCATCTCTTGCGCAAGAAGCAGAGAAATTCCACGTCCCATCTTTCCTGCTGCACCAACAATGCTGACATTTCTTAGTTTATCGTCTAAATGAATAGCCATAAAACCCCCTTGAGCAAAGTTATCAGTTCGAAAATCGAGAAAATTACAGATTATGCCAGTTCAAAAGGTTTTCATCTTTGATCTAAAAGGCCTGTATATACAGGCCCATAATGCTGTCGCTATTAACAAAATGCGCAGGGATTGCGCTAACGGTTGTCTTTTGAGCAGACAGGTCTTTTTCGGCGCAACCCTGCGTCTACAATCTTTTGCAATATAAGATGTTAAGACTAAAAATTATATGAGTAGTGCTAGGGAAATAACATCTTGATTGAAACAAAAATCTGAAAATTTGTATTAGTCAAAGTGATCCTGTGCAAAATGAGTAGTGCTATGGAAATAGCATCTACTCCATTTTGCGGTTCTAGCATACTTTTAAAGAAGGCACTATTTATATCTTCTCTTGAAATATGTTCAACAGCATTTTGGCCTATTCTAACGTTTTCTGTGGTCACAGTCTTATTTATAAAATGCCTATAGATAACCAAGCCTGCTCTTAGCAAATTTTTCCTGTGCCAGATGAGCAGTGCTATGATAATAGCATCTGCTCTAGCAGGCGGTATTCAGCCTTGTATATTTTATAGACTATACATACCACAGATTCTGTTAGAACCAGCATTTTGGCTAAAACAAAAAATCTGAAAATTTATTATAACTTTTTTCAGGAATTTTGCAAAATGCTTTTCTGAGATTCTCTATTTTTTTACATTGAACCTTATGGTGATGATATCGCCATCTTTCACAACATACTCTTTACCTTCCAGGCGGATTTTACCTGTTTCTTTAAGCCTGGGTTCTGAACCTTGTGCTTCTACGAGATCCTGATAGTGAAATACCTCTGCTCTGATAAATCCTTTTTCTAAATCAGAATGAATGGCTCCTGCTGCTTTGACCGCTTTTGTGTCTTTGGGCAGAACCCAGGCACGGACTTCATCTTTTCCTGTGGTAAAAAAGACGATCAGTCCAACCATAGAAAAAGACTCTCGGATGATTCTGGTCATAGCGGGTTCTGTAAGTCCCATAGCATCTAAAAAATCTTTTTGCTCTTCTTTAGGCAATTGAGAAATTTCCATTTCCACTTTTCCGCAGATAGCAGTCACTAAAGTAAAAGGAATATTAGAATAGTTTGCCTGCACCTTGGATAAACAGGAACTTGTATCCTGTCCTTCTTCTGCATTGAGCACCACTATCATAGGCTTCATGGTAAGGAACTGGTAATTGCGCATGGCTTCTTCTTCTGTTTTACTAAAGGAAAGAACCCTTATAGGCTTGCCTTCTTCAAGGGCTTGCTTGCATTTCAGAAGAACATCTCTTCTGAGAAGATTCTCTGGCTTTTTGTCTGCTTTCAAAGTGCGCTCAATTCTATCCAGACTGTTTTCTACGATTCCAAGATCGCTCAGAATCAATTCAGAATCAATTTCCTGAATATCACGCATGGGATCAATGGAACCTCGAATATGGGGAACATCCTCCGAGGGGAAAACACGGACAAGATGAAGGAGCGCATCCACAGTGCGCAAATTCCCCAGAAAGCTTTCGCTTATTACACGATCCCCTTTTTGGCTTTGGCCTTCAGCCATATCCAGATATTCTATAGTAGCATACACTCTCTTTAGAGGATCATAGTATTGAAATAAAATTTCCAGACGCGGGTCTGGCACCTTAACAACGGCAAGATTAGGCTCTTTTGTTTTGCCTTTGCTGGCAGCCTCCATCTTGAAACCAGATAAAGCTTGAAATACTGTAGTTTTGCCTGACATAGGCAATCCAAAAATTCCTATTTTCATATTTTTTACTCTTTCAAAAATAGCAATGATATAGATATTATAGGTGTCAACTTAAAATGTATTTTTTTACCATGTAGTGGTTTTAAATACGCTCATAGGGAAACGTCCTGGATCAGCTTGTAGATTTTACTTGCTGTAAAGCAAAATACAAGTTAAAATTCTTCTATCACTGCTTTATTTTTATCCCCTTGGAAAGGAGAAAATAGTTATGAAAACCCGAAAATACAGAGCAGCAGCACTAGTCATGGTGCTTTCTGTGCTATTCGTGCTTTCCATTATGGGTGTCAGTTTTTTTAACTTGACCATTTTGGAAAACCAATCTGTGATGAACTATAGCGATAGTATGAATGGTTCTTTAATCGCTCAGGCTGGCATAGACTATGCTATTGCACAACTGCGTCTTGATTTTCACAGAGACATCAGTCTTGTGAATAAACTTTGGTTCTATCGCCTTGCTGGTGGGCCTGCAGAAATGGTTCCCTTGCAAGAAATTTATGCCAATCCCATTGCTTTTCCTTCATACCAGCTTGCCATTCCCAAAGCAGAAGAAAGCGATCCAGTGAAAGGACGCAAGGTCAGTGGCAGAGTAAACAACGACCCCAGACAGGTTTTTACCTTAAAAATATTCGACACTACCTCTCAGATCAATTTGAATAGCCAGATGGATCCTGGAAATCCCCAAAACGATTACTCTGTGAGCGTTATGGGTAAACTTCTGGATACTCTAAGCCAGCAAATCGCAATGCAGGAACCTTATAAAAGTGAAAGAGGCGACAGCTATGGCCCTTTGAAACTGCTAGGCAAAGAAATCATAGAAAAGCGAAACAACATGCGCGGTTTTCGCAGCAAGTTAGACTTGATAGGTACTTACAGCCGAAAAGACGGAGGCATGGCAACGATCACAAGAGAGGATATGAAATATATATGGGATTATATTACCGTTTATCCTCTGATTGAAGATTTGCAAGCCTATAGTGTCTATAAAACCATTCGCCCTGATACATTCCAGAATGAGAGCTACCAGATCGACTATAGAAGCCCTGTAAACATCAATACAGCATCGCCTACTGTGTTGACAGCCCTTATGGCAAATTTGGAGGAAGGTGTTGGCATGGATGGCTCTGGACAAAGAGTCAAGATCACTTTCACAGAAGCATCTCATCTGGCTGCTCTTATTGCGGCGACAAGGCAGTCCCAGATGATTCAGAATTGGGATCAGGTGCATCAATTCTTCGATAATCAGAAAAAAGCAGGCGGAGCATTTTATCAGAGTCCCCTGGCTGACATCAAGATTGCCATCCTGAAAGCCAATTTTGACCCTCATGTAAGCCTGAAAAGAGGCAATCCTGATATGCCTTTGTACAAAAGTATCAACAAAACAGAGCTAAGCCATTATACAACAGAATTTTGTTTTTATCCCTATGGAATCTTCGAGATAACATCCTTAGGGCAAATTTTAGAGGAAAGGGGCTTCCCTTTTTTTGCTACACAAAAATACGCTGTTGTAAAAATCTTCAATATTGTAGGCTACAAGAACCAGTACGATTTCGAAGGTGGTCTGAGCAGCGTATTTTATGGGGGATTGCAAGAAAATGGAAGTGTAAAACCTGATATAGAAAAACGCAAAGGAATCTTTGTCGAAGGCCAGCAAGGATTGAATGCGTTTACTTATGGAAACAATTTGCAACGTCAATTTACTTCAGATAGCGATTTGCTACAGGCTGCCAGTAAATCGTTTGGGTTCATTATGCCTATGGCTTATTCTATCTCGACAGGATCTACCTCTTTGGATGATCCAGCAAATCAAAGATTCGCCTTAGATTTTAACAGTACATATAAAGGAAAACAAGGCGTAGCCTCGGTAGATCCTATGGGAGATGAGGAATTTACCAGAGAAAGCATGGTTCCCGCTCAATATCCTTTACCTGCATTTCCCAATCATAATGGAACAAGCCTCCCTGCTCATGGCAGCCTTTTGCCTGATGGAACTTGCTTTAAAGCATCCAACAACGCAGAAAATTCTCAAATGCTTTATTATAAAGCCACTGCTGAAGAAAATGGAATTTTTCCCCCTTTAGAAAACCTGCTTTTGGTCAATACAGGGGCTGTCAATGAAGGCACTTTGATGTTTTGGTTCAAACTCAATCGCAACTGGCTTTCTACGCAATGGCGGACAGTATTTTTCTCCACACAGCATGATATGAATGTAGACGGGCTTTTGCATGGAGTACAAAGGGAAATCCAGATGAAAGTGACAGGGCCACAGGGAGGTATGACAGAAGATGCAGATTTTCCTTTCCTGCGGAAGTTGGAAATCCAGGTAAAAAATAAATACTTTTGTTATGATTACACAGGCCCTAAAAATCCTGGAATCCATAAAATGCCTTATGAGTATGTGACATTCTGTAGAACCATAAGCTTAGATCCCCAGAAAACGGGCTATCGTTATGGCGTTCATAGCAATGAATGGTATCATTTTGCAATGCGATGGCGAAATGGAACATCTATGGAGGAATTTGGTACAAACCATAGTGGCATGGCTCTTTGCGGAAATTTTTATTTTATCCAGGAAACCACAGATCCTCTGAGCGGACAGCTTAAAAAAGAAGAAATTGTCGCTGCTAAAAATGGTAGTGTAGTATACAAACTCTATGATACGGACCTTCCCATTCTTCCTGAAAAAGAACAGATTTCGGAATCTTTACAGGGAATCGAATTTGCAGCTTTAGACGAATCCCTGAAAGAAGAGAATCGTTTTTATCTAGGAAGTGCCAGGCGTACTCTATCTCCTGAAATGACCATAGACGATTTTCGCATTTTTAAAGCCGTTCCTAATGGAGCAGGAATAGACAATATTTCCTATCTTCCCTCGCGATTTCCTTCAAAGCCTGCAACCAATGTTTCTGGGACTGAAACGGCGAAGTATTGCTATGGAGTATTCCAGGGACAATTCAAAGAGCAAGGCCCATTGGATGATGGTGAAGTATCTTGTCTGTTGTGGAGTACCAGGAGCTGGGGGCTTAAGCTAAAACCTATGGCACAAGAACCGCCTAAATACGATGGCTATTCCTTCGTTGTCTGGGAAAAAGTATGGAACATGATGATGGAAAACTCTGGGATGATAGATGAACTCAAAAATCTACTGTCGCACCTTTCCCTATCGCCAACTATAACAGTTTCGGTATATGCAAGCGTTTTACAAATCGAAGACACCTCCGTCTCTGTAAATGCTAATGCCAATATAAATGCAGCCCTGGCAAAATTCAGAAAAGCAGTCTCAGAATTTGCTCAGGCCATAATAGACCAGATGGCTGCCTCAGAATCTGAGAAAAACAGCTATCAGAAGTCTATTTCTTTAGCGATTCCTCAGGGCAATAGAGTCCGTACAATCTATAAATATGTAAGCCCTGATGAATTCGATCCCAAAGAAAGTCAAAAAGGCACATACAGATTCTCTCAGACAGCGAAGGTTACAACAATCCTGAATTCCTGGTTCGAGCAAATGAAATCTCTAGGCAATTTGCCTGGGACAGCTTCTTTGAACGACTATGAAAAGCCACCTGAAGAAAGCAGCATTCCTATGACCCAGGAGGGTAAACCCTATGGAGTGAAAAACTTCTGCTATCAGATTTATTTCCCTTCAGAATCCCAGAGTACGCCTCTTTACCGAAGTCCTCTAATAGATAGCGTTATCCTGGTCTACCAGTCTTCCAAGAAAAAAGCGGCGTACTATGAACTCTATGATGGCTCTATGTTACCTGGCAGCTAAAATTAGCTTCTAAAAAAAGCTTGTGGCTCATTTTATACTGCAAACGGCCACAAACAGACACAGAGGGCACAGAGAGTTTTTAGCTTTTGAACCACAGATAAACACAGATGAACACAAATAATTTTTTATAATAGCTTTCTTTCAATTTTATTGTTTCTTTAGATAGCTATTCATGAATAAAGTACAGCCCAAAAAATTTTAAAATCCGTGTCTATTTGTGTTTATCTGTGGTTCTTTTCTTATTTTTCTCTGTGTTCTTAATTACAGGAGGAAACCATGACGATTTCCATAGAAAAAAGACTGCAAGAGAGTGAAGAAAAATACTATAGTCTTGTAGACACTATGGTAGATGCTGTTATTTCCATTGATTCTAATCTCCATATAAGCTTATGGAACAAAGGAGCCGAGAAAATTTTTGGGTACACATCAGAAGAAATGATGGGCCAAAGCTTGATAAGTATTGTGCCCGAAAAATACAGAGAGGTCAAGCTGGCAAAATTTCATGAATATACCCAAACAGGAATGGGGGCTGCTATTGGAAAAACGGTAGAGCTGGAAGGAAGAAAAAAAGACGGTAGCATTTTTCCTGTTGAGCTTTCTCTTTCTTCTCGGAAGGTAGAAAACCAGTATATTGCCAGTGCTGTCATAAGAGACATCACGGAAAGAAAGAAGATGGAGAAACGGCTGGATCATATCAAGCAGGTCATGGAAACCATATACCAGATAGGAAAAATCCTGAGCAAAGGAAACAATAGCAGAGTGATGCTGCAGGCTGTATGCGATACTCTCACTTTAACCCATACCTATCATCATGCCTGGATAGCCATACGCTCCTGGAAGGAAAATTTTCATATCATTGCAGAGCGAGGTATGGACAAATACTTCGTTTGCCAGAAAAACATTATGACAGCTTGTATACAAAAGGCTCTACAGCAAGAAGGAATCGTCATCACCCCTTATCCCAAGAAGTCTTGTCCAAAATGTTTTTTGGCTGATGTTCATGGAGACAAAGGCACATATACCATAAGGCTCGAACATGCAGGAGAAGTCTATGGAGTGTTGTCTGTATCTTTGGAAATCGAATACTTACAAGATCATGAAGAACAATCCTTTTTCCAAGATCTTGCCAGAGATATTTCCCTGGCTATCTACAATATACAGGCTGAAAAGAAGAGAATGCTCATGGAGCAGGCACTCAGAGAAAGCGAGCAATGGGCCAACAATATCCTGGATTCTGTCCAGATTGGAATTGTGGTCATAGAGGAAAAAACGCATACTATCGTTCATGCAAATCCTTGCGCAGCCAAAATGGCAGGAGGTGAGCCATCTCAGCTTATTGGACGATTATGCCATTCTTTCATTTGCCCTGCAGAGAAGGGACAGTGCCCTGTTTGTGATTTAGGATACCTTATAGATCATTCAGAACGATTGTTGAAAAAATTGGATGGGACAACGACCAATATTTTAAAAACGGTTGTTCCTGTTACTTATAAAAACCAAAAATATCTTCTGGAAAATTTCATTGATATCTCAGACCGCCTTAAAATGGAGCAAGAATTAAGGGCATCTAAAGAAAAAGCAGAAGAGGCTAATAGAGCCAAAAGCCAGTTTCTTGCTAACATGAGCCACGAAATCCGCACTCCTATGAATGCCATTATTGGGATGGCGGAATTGCTTGCTGAAACTCCATTGACCGCGGAGCAAAAAAGGTATGTGCAGGTTTTTGCGAATGCAGGGGACAATCTTCTTAATCTGATCAACGACATCTTAGACCTCTCTAAAATAGAAGCAGGGCATCTTGAGCTGGAAGAAATTGTATTCGACATGGAAGATCTGATGAATAAACTAGGGGAGGTCATGTCCATTCGCGCTTATAAAAAAAACCTGGAATTGATCTGCCATACAGCAAGCGATATTCCTTTGAAATTGCTAGGCGATCCATTACGATTGAACCAGATTCTTATTAACCTCATAGGAAATGCCATCAAGTTCACAGAAAAAGGCGAAGTCGCTCTCCACGTCACAAAAGAATTGCAAGAGCAGGATAAAATTCGCCTATTGTTCCGAATCAAAGATACAGGGATTGGCATCCCCCAAGACAAAATCGAAACTATCTTTGAAAGCTTTACTCAGGTGGATTCTTCTACTACAAGAAAATACGGAGGCACAGGACTAGGCCTTACAATATGTAAATATCTTATAGAAAAAATGGGGGGAAAAATCTGGATTACCAGCAAACCAGGCGAAGGCAGTACTTTTTCTTTTGTCATACCCTTTAAACTTCCTGAATCCCAGAAACAAGAGGATTTAACGCCCTGGGTAAAAAATGTCAAGCTGTATGGGCTAAAAGCAATGGTTGTGGATGACAACATGACCAATCGTATGATTCTGGAAGAAATTCTGACAGCATGGGGTGTACAGGTAAAGAGTTTGGGGAACGCCTCCCTGGTTATACAAGAGATGAAAAAGAACATGGAGGACAAATCTCCTTATCGCCTCTTGATTATAGATCAGCAAATGCCTGATATGGACGGCTTTCAGCTTATGGAAGCCTTGAGCCAAGAAAATCTCGACAAAGAACTTACCATCATCATGCTTTCTTCTGATAATAGTCCATCAGCCATATCAAGAGCAAAAGAGTTGGGAATCAAAAACTATATGGTAAAGCCTGTCAAGCGCAACCTCCTTTTTAGAACCATTACCTATGCTTTGGGATATACACTGAGCCGCACAGAAAAAAATCCTAAAGTCCCAGCAAAGCAAGAAGCTGTCATCTTGTCTTCCTTGAAAATTCTTTTAGTAGAGGATTCTCCTGACAATGCTCTTTTGATCCAGACCTATTTAAAGAAAATGCCCTACACTATAGATACAGCAGAAAACGGGCAAATTGCTGTAGATAAATTCATAGCAGGGCAATATGATCTTATTTTGATGGATATGCAAATGCCTGTAATGGATGGTTATACAGCAACAAAGAAAATAAGGGAATGGGAGCTAGCGAATAAAAAAAATTCTATTCCTATTATCGCCCTGACAGCGTATGCTCTAAAAGACGATGCAGAAAAAAGTTTGCAGGCGGGCTGCAATACTCATCTTACAAAACCTATAAAAAAAGATAATCTTTTAAAAACAATAAAAGAATTTTTTCCCTCAGACAAATAGATAGAAAGTCAAAGGGAAGTAGGGAAAATCAGTTTTCAGGATACAAAAAATATGCCTCAACATTCTGAACATCCCTTTTTTTTACAAGGAATTTCCAGCCTGGAAATTCTAAAAAAATATGGTGTTCCTCTATACGTTTACGATGCTTCTATTATGGAAAGGCAATATAAAAAATTTTCAGAAGCCTTTTCTTGTTTACCATGGAAATTACGCTATGCGTGTAAAGCACTTTCCAATATCAACATCCTGCAACTCTTCAAAAAATGGGGATGCGGAGTAGATACAGTTTCTCTGGAGGAAGCAAAGCTGGCTCTTTGGGCAGGATTCAAACCCGAAGATATTATCTTTACCCCCAACTGCATTTCCTTTGAAGAAATAGAAAAAGTGCTGGAAAAAAATATTTTGGTTAACATTGAAGATTTACAAAATTTAGCAAAATTTGGAGAAAAATATTCCTCTTCTGTTCCTTGCTGTATCAGGCTGAAGCCTCATATTCTCGCTGGTGGCAACTATCATATACAAACAGGCCATGCGGATTCTAAATTTGGTATTTCTATATACGACCTGCAAGAAATTTTAGAGATAATTCAAAAATATAAAATACAGGTTGCTGGTCTGCATGTTCATACTGGTTCAGAAATAAAAAGCATAGAGCAATTTTTACAAGGCACAGAAGTCTTATTCCAGGCAGCTCTGTCCTTCCCTGGTTTGAAATTTTTGGATTTCGGTAGTGGCTTTAAAGTAGCTTACAAAAAAGAAGAAAAAGAATTGGACATAGCCGAGCTTGCTATAAAAATGAAGGAAAGATGGGAAAAATTTTGCATGGACTATGGCAAAGAAGTAGAGATATGGTTTGAGCCAGGGAAATTTTTGGTAAGCCAGGCAGGCTATTTTTTTGTAAAAACCAATGTTGTAAAGAAGGGCAACAATATTCCCTTTGCTGGAGTAGACTCTGGGTTCAATCATCTGGTTCGGCCTATGCTATACAATGCATACCATGAAATCATCAACGTCTCGAATCCTGATGCCCCAAAAAGTTTTTACAATGTCGTAGGCTATATCTGCGAAACAGACACTTTTGCAACAGCAAGAGAAATAGCAGAAATTCGCTCAGGAGATATTCTATGCTTTTGCAACGCAGGAGCATACGGTTTTTCCATGTCGTCTCAATATAATTCCCGCCTTCGCCCTGCTGAAGTCCTCGTCTATCAAGGAAAAGACCATCTCATCCGAAAAAGAGAAGAATGGGAAGATTTGCTCCAAAAGCAGATTTGTCTGGGTTTATAGATCGCATTGATTAAAGACGCAGGGATTGCGCTGGAGTCAGGCTTTCGAGAAGACACGACTTTTTCGGCGCAACCCTGCGCCTACAATCTATTGCTTTGGCAGTGGTAGTGGATTACCAAATGGTAGTTAATGGTTTTTTTTCGAATTCCTGGTAAAGAACCCTGGGAATAACGACAATTTTTAAGACTTCGTTCGCTCCTTCTCCGATTTGCCCCAGGAGAGCATCCCTAAGATGCCTTTCGATACGAGAGTCTTTTACGTATCCATAACCTCCTGCTAATTGAATGGCTCTTTCTCCTATTCGTACAGATGCCTCTGTTGCTTTTACCTTGGCTATGGCTGCATTCAGTGCCACAGTTTTTTCGTCTTCTTTATAATATGCAGCGTGTTGATATAGCTCACGGCTGGCATAGATTTCCATTATCATCTCAGCAAGCTCTTTTTTGGTATTGTCCAGATCCTTCAGCAATTTACCAAAAAGTTTTCTTTCATAAGAATATTTCAAAAGCTTTTCATAGGCACCCTGGGAAATTCCAGTACACCATGCGGCAATCGTGATTCTCCCACCATTGAGCATTCGCATAGCATATTTGAATCCTTTGCCATGCTCGCCCACCAGGCAATATTCTGGCACTCTATAGTCCTGGAAAACCAGCTCTGCTGTATTCGAGCTTCTTACCCCCATTTTATCTAAAATTTTATGCTGCTCAAAAGTGCCTTTCCCATTTTTATCAATGACAAAAGCACTTACTTTTCCATCCTGCCCTTTTGCCATGATAAAAAATACTTCGGCTGACATTCCATTGGTGATCCAATATTTTGTACCATTCAGAATATATTCTTTTGTCTGTGGATCATATTTATATGAAGTAGCCATACTTTGGGCATCGCTGCCGCTTGTGGTTTCAGTTAATCCAAAAGAGGCTATTTTCCTGCCGCTAATCAGATCGGCAAGATGCTGCTGTTTTACTTCCTGAGAAGCGTAGTGCTGAATTCCATCTGTCACTGTTCCATGAATCGCTACGGCTAAGGCAAAACCAGCATCAGCTTTTGCCAGGCTCTCCAGTCCCGCACAATAATAAGGAAAAGGGAGAGACATCCCTTCAAATTCTTCTGGAAAAGGCATTCCTATAAACCCTAATTCTCCTAATTTTTTAAAGCTTTCTACGGGAAAAATCTCTTCTAAATCGTTTTTATAGGCATTAGGGGCAATTTCCTTTGTGAGAAATTGTTCCAAGGATTTCTTTAAAAAGTCTATATTTTCTGAATATTGTGGGTCTTTTCCATACAGCTTTAATAAGCTTTGTTCCTGAGCATCTACAAAAAAAGCCATGAGTTTACCTTTCAAAAAAATAACATCACAACTATATTAAAAAAAATATGTTATAATCTTTTTTATTGAATACTGACCAATCGGTTAGTTTATTGTAAAAAAAATTGACCAAAAGGTCAATAGCTATTTTTTATTTTTTAAAAATTTGTTTTTTGGTATTTTCTTTATTATAATAGTACTTAAATATTTATTTAAATATATAAAGAGCGTATATACCGCCTGCTGGCACAGGAAAAATTTGCGAAGGGCAGGCTTTGTTATTTATAGATATTTACGACTACAAAAACATCCCAAAAAAGGAGAAAATCAAAATGAAAAAATATCTAGTCTTTTTATCCGTTTTCTTGCTATTTTCCTCTTATATTTTCGCTGTGCAAGGAATTTCCTTGTCTCAGGTACGATTTTTCAATGCTGGCACAAATTCTCCAGCAAGAGATCAAAGGCAATATAGTATCCAATTCTATAAAAGTGCAGCTCGCTATATATGGTGTGAGCTAGAAGTCAAAAACCATCTCTATAATATCCAGGACCAAAAGCATATTGTTTTATGGAAATACTTTAATAGTGACAATAGTTTGCGAGGACAGGTTTCTTCTGATTTTGCTATAAAAAAAGATTGGTCTTATTCTTATATTTCTCATGGATGGGGATGGGATGCTGCGGGGAACTGGCCTGTAGGCAACTATAGAGTAGAGTTATGGGTAGACCAGCAAAAATTCGCTGAAAGTTTTTTTAGCATACAGAATAATGAAGCTGTAGTAAAGCAAGAAAAATTCAAGGATTTAGAATTTGAGTTTGTAAAGCTCTTTGAAGGTGGATATAATACAAAACCAGATGAAGATACTTTGTACACCACAAGATTCTATAGAAGCACTACCAAGTATGTCTCTTTTATCGTGGGAGCCAAAAACCTCCTTTATAACGTCTGCGACCAAAAGCCCATGATTGTTGGCTATTACTACAAGGAAGATGGCTCTTTTGTAGGGAAAGCCTCTATTAACGTGGATGTCCCCTATACATGGAAAAATGCAGATTTTTGGTGTGGCTGGGGATGGGACACTCCTGGTAAATGGGAAGTAGGCAACTATCGCCTGGATATTTATTTTGGAAGCCATAAAGTCGCAGAAACAAAGTTTAGCGTGGCATATTGATGATCCATGCTATTGGCGATGGATTATATCCGACAACAAAGCTGATTTATGAAAATAAAAACTATTGCACAATGGATTTACGGTTCAACACCCTGGTCAGCAGGGTATTCTATTCTTGCCAAAACAGAGAGCCTGGATAGCAGTTTTATAGACGATACTCTATCCTATTGTGAAAACTATGATCGTCAAAGGCATGTGCTGCCGAATTATGATTATAGTTTTTGTATATATTCTTTAAAAAACGGCATCTGTGTCTTACTGGAAATCTTTAATGGATGGAAGGACCAGGTAGGAAGAGAATCCAGGATAATGAGAAATATTCTTTTCGATGCTGAAGCCTGGAGACTGACGAAAGGCAATCCCCTTATTCTATCCTGGATGCTTCCATCCTTATCCTTGTATATTCCCAAAAAACGCAACGATGTGAGTTATATCCCAGAAATTTCTTTAGAAACATTACAGAAAGAGCAACATCGCCTTTGGCATAAAGAGACGAAGCATTTCTTTAAGATTCTTTCTTCTCTTGGGCTTAAAGAAAAAAAATTGCTTTTTTCCTTGCAAGAAGAAGATTGCCCTTTTTCTCCTCGCGAAATTGCAGTAGATAACGATGCTTCCAGGCTTGCCAGAGCGATTGTCTATGCTATGGATAAAGAGAAGAGAATGGCTTGCCAGATAGATTCTTTTTCCTTGAATGACGAACTTCCCAAAGGGCTATGTTTTCGTTTTTCCCCGTATTGTAAAGAGAACAGAAGCATACATTCTTTTGATTCCAAGGCAACGCCAGCCATAAGTCTACAGTGGGAAATGTCTACTCTGGTACATTCTATACCAGAACCTGAACTCTTCTATGTCTTACAAAAAAGGTACACAAGATTTTCCGTTATGCCTTATTTGTTGTTTATGGCATTTCTAATTCTTCTTTATCTATATATCACGATTGGCAAATAACGTGGCACAAAGAATGTTCATTCTAGGATGCCCCTGTGGCTTGCGTATTCAAATCGCAGAAAATGAATCCAGGCGAGAAATCCGATGTTCTCATTGCGGAAAGTATATTAAAATCCCTGTTCTGAAGTCTGACATCAAAACTCAAACCCTGCTCTCTGCATCAAAAGATGGAATCATCGGAAAAATTCTGGCAAAAAGGTATAAAATTTCATCCTATCTTGCAGATGGTGCTATGGGCAGAGTCTATCGGGGAACGGATCTTTTGCTAAACCTTCCTGTTGCTATCAAAATTTTAAAACCTCTATACCCTATCTCGGAACAACAAGAAAGACGCTTTATCCATGAAGCCCATATTGCATCAGAGCTTGTCCATCCAGGAATCGTGATGGTCAGGAATCTTCATCGCAGCAGAAAAGGTGGCTATTTCATGGTAATGGATCTATGCCCTGGGAAAAGCCTTAAAACCATCCTGGCAACAAGACATCATCTTTCTGTACAAGAAAGCCTGGAAATTACCAGACAGATATTGTCTGCCCTCAAATTAGCACACGAAAAAGGCGTAGTACATCGAGATATAAAGCCAGGGAATATTATGGTGGAAGAAAAAGAAAAGGGGCTTAGGGTAAGGATACTGGATTTTGGGATTGCCAAAGTATTTTCCACTCAAGGTGGTCTGGATTTGCAATCGCTTACCAGAACAGGTTTTATTATTGGAACAACGTACTATATGGCACCTGAGCAAATTATGAAAACGCCCCTTTCTCCTGCTACAGATATTTATGGAGTTGGGGCTTTGCTTTATCATCTTCTGACAGGATTTCCACCTTTTGTCGGCAGCAGAGAAAAAGTATTGCGCTCTATCATCAAAAAAAATCCGCGACCAATGCGAGAGATCTTCGCTAAAACTCCTCATCCTCAATCTATATCTTTTTTATTAGATGCCATTATTTTGAAATCTATGTCGAAAGAAGCAAAGCATCGCTTTTCCTCTGCGCAGGAATTCATAGATGCCATTGAGCTATGCCAAAAAAACATTCTTTCTCTAACGTCCTTGAAATGGATAGCTCAAAGCTATTGGGGAAGGTTAGACAAAGAGATTCGTAGTGCCATGCTAGTGGTACTGGCATTTCTTTTTTTGATCCCTCTACCCATTTATATCAAAAAAAAAATTTCCATGCCTGTAGTACAGCAAACGCAGATTGAAGAAGCCCTAAATAAAGAGGAATATCTAAGAGCAAGCTTTCTTCTCGCAAAAGCTCAAAATTACACAAAAGAAAAGAAATTGGAAATCCTGAAAAAGGCATTTTTTTCTGCCTTGAAAGAAGAGAAGGAAAAGAACGCACAGCAGCTTATAAACCTTATTTCTCAGGAAATCAACAACCGTTTTCTATCTAAAATTCTGAGTACTTTTTTTCATGAAGATATAAAACTTCAACAAATAGAAAGGTATTTAGAGCAAAAACAATTCATAAAAGCCTGGGAAGTATGCCATGAAGAATTGTCTGAAGAATATCAGGTTTTTTTAGCAAGAGAAGAGAGGAAAGACTGGCTGAAAAGGATTGGGAAATATAATACACAAGAACATGAAGTAAAAAAATAGAGCGACAACTGGCAAAATCTTTCAATCCATTTAGTATATTAACTAACTATACTTTTGCAGATTTTTGCTGGATATAAGAGAGAAAATATATGAGCGAGAATATATCTTTAGAAGGCATTGCTATCGTAGGTATGAGCTGTCGTTTTCCAGGTGCATCTAACATAGAAGAGTTTTGGGAAAATCTTTTGTCTGGGCGGGAATCCCTTTCTATTTTTAGTGAGCAGGAACTCAAAGAACAAGGCATTCCTAGTGCTTTTACAAAGCTTCCGAACTATGTAAACAAGGGTTTTGTCCTCAGAGATAGCGAATATTTCGATGCGGAGTTTTTTGGGTATAATCCCAGAGAAGCGGAGATGATGGATCCGCAACACAGGCTCTTTCTGGAATGTGCCTGGGAAGCTCTGGAAAATGCAGGATACGATCCACAGAGTTTTCCTGGATCTATCGGAGTCTATGCTGGTACGGGTTGGAATACGTATTATCTGCTGAATCTCTCTTCTGCTTTTTCTATGAAAGATAGAATAGAATCCCTGAGCAACCTGGAGCATATCACAGGCAGTGAAAAGGATTTCCTCACGACCAGGGTTTCCTATAAGCTGAACCTTCGGGGGCCTAGCCTGGATGTGCAGACTGCTTGTTCTACATCGCTTGTAGCAACGAGCCTTGCCTGCCAGAGCCTGTGGAGCTATCAGTGCGATATGTGCCTTGCAGGGGGTGTTTCTGTCAGGGTAACGCAAAGAATGGGCTATATGTACCAGCCAGGAGGGATTCTTTCTCCTGATGGGCATTGTCGTGCTTTTGACCATAAGGCTCAAGGAACAGCAAGCGGGAATGGCGTGGGCATCGTTGTTTTGAAAAGACTCCAGGATGCCATCGAAGATCAGGATCATATCTATGCCGTGATTAAAGGGTTTGCCATGAACAACGATGGCTCAGCCAAAATCGGATTCACAGCACCTTCTGTTGCTGCCCAGGCCGAAGTCATAGCCCTGGCTCAGGCGATGGCAGATTTTTCCCCTGAAAGCATTTCTTATATAGAAGCTCATGGAACGGGTACGCCTATGGGCGACCCCATAGAAATCAAAGCCTTAACCCAGGCTTTCCGATCCCATACACAAAAGAAAAATTTCTGTGCCATTGGTTCTGTTAAGAGCAATATAGGACATACCGATGCAGCAGCAGGCGTTGCCAGCCTGATCAAAACAGCATTCGTGCTTCAGGAGAAAAAGATTCCTCCCAATCCCTATTTTGAATCCCCTCATCCTGATTTGCTTTTAGAAGACAGTCCCTTTTTCGTAAACCAAAAGATGATGGAAATACAGCAAGAGCCTTTTCGTGCAGGTGTAAGCTCCTTTGGTATGGGAGGCACCAATGCTCATATCGTTTTGGAACAAAGCCCTTGTGCGCAGGAAAAAGAGGCACAATCCATGCCAGCCCATCTTCTCGTACTTTCTGCCCGAAGTGCAGATACTCTGGAAACCATGAAACAAAGGCTCATAGCACATTTGCAAAAAAATCCATCTCTTCCTATAAGCGATGTTGCTTATACCTTGCAAAGAGGCAGAAGAGCATTCGATCATCGCCTGGCTTTCTCTTGCAAGGATATTCCTGAAGCTATTTCCATGCTCGAAAAATCCAATCCAGCAAAGGTTGCAGAAGGAATAGCGAAACAAAGGCAAAACAGCATCGTATTTTTGTTTCCAGGACAGGGTTCGCAGTATGTTTCTATGGGCAGGCAGCTTTATGAAAACCAGGACACCTTCCGCAAGCAGGTAGATATATGCTCAGAGCTTCTTAAGCCAGAGCTAGGAATGGATATACGCGATCTTCTCTATTCGGATAAGGCCAATTCCCAAGAACTAGAGCAAACCCAATTCACCCAGGCAGCGTTGTTTACCATAGAATATAGCCTGGCTAAGATGTGGATGAGATGGGGTATAAAGCCCCAGGCTATGCTTGGTCATAGCGTAGGCGAATATGTTTGCGCTTGTCTTTCAGGGGTTTTGAGCCTGGAAGATGCTTTGAGGCTCATTAGCCTAAGAGGGAAAAAAATCCAGAGCGTAGCGTCTGGCTCCATGTTGATCGTTCCCCTGTCGGAAAAAGAGATTCGCTCTATGACAGCAGATCGTCTTTCCCTGGCTGCAATCAATGCGCCTCATCTATGCGTTGTGTCTGGAGAAACGCACGAAATCCATTGGCTTGAATCTCTGCTCCAGGCGCAAAATATAGATTGCCAGAAACTCCATACATCCCATGCTTTCCACTCTGCCATGATGGACACTATTCTCGAAGACTTCCGAAAAGAAGTCGCTAAAATTGCCCTGCATGCCCCTAAAATCCCTTATATTTCCAATGTCACAGGAACCTGGATAAAAGAAGAAGAGGCCACCAGCCCAGAATATTGGGCAAAGCATATCCGCTCTACTGTCCGCTTCAGCCAGGGCATCCAGACTCTTCTGGAGGATACGAATGCCATTTTCCTGGAAGTCGGGCCAGGCAGAACGCTTTCCACTCTAGGGAAACAGCAAGCCAGAAAAGAAGCAATCTTCATCCACTCGCTGCGCCATCCCAAAGAGGAGATAGAGGACTGGACTACCGTCCTGTCTGCGATGGGAAGGCTCTGGACAGCAGGTGTTTGCCCTGACTGGAACAAATTCCACGCTAAAGGTAGCCGAAGAAGACTGCCTCTACCCACATATCCTTTTGAGAGGCAAAGGTTCTGGGTAGAGCCAGAAATATCCCAGGAAAGCCACAATCATCTCCTATACGAGAAAACAGAAATCGCCGATTGGCTCTATCGTCCTTCCTGGAAAAGAGACAGGGAGGCTCTATGGGAAAGCTCTGTCCAAGAAACATGGCTAGTCTTGAGCGATGGCAGTAAGCTGTCGCAAGAAATCCAAAGCCAATTGCAAGAACAAAATCAGGAAGTCTTCGTTGTGGAAAAAAGCGACCACTTCGCCTTGAAAGAAAGCCGTGTCTATACGCTGAATCCGCTTTGTCCAGAAGACTATCGCTCACTCCTGGAAGATTTGAAAAAACAAAACAATCTGCCCCAAAACATCCTCCATCTATGGAGTCTAGCCTGGCAATCCGAAGAAAAAGGCGAAGACAGAAGAGCAATCGAGAACCATGGCTTTTATAGCCTGCTTTTCCTTGTGCAAGCTTTGGAAAACAAGGATCATGATGTGAAAGTCAGCATACTTACCTGTGGTGTTCATGAAATCACAGGCAAAGAGAATCTTCTGGCATCCCAGGCTCTTGTTTCGGGGATAAGCAAGGTAATCCAGCAGGAGTGTCCTTGTATCCAATGTAAAACCATCGAAATAGAGCAGGGAGATTCTTATAGCAAGGAGATGGCATGTTCTATAATACAGGGAAATTTCTCTCAGGAGAACACGATGGCCTACAGAGGAAAGCATCGCTGGATACAGATCTGGGAAAAAGATTCCCTTGCCTCTGCCCCTTCGCTTCTCCACGAAAAAGGCACATATCTCATCACAGGAGGCTTAGGCAACCTGGGGCTTCTGATGGCGCAATACCTTGCTCAAGCTGTAAAGGCGAATCTCGTATTGACAGGCAGATCCTCTTTTCCAGAAAAATCCCAATGGCAAAGCTGGCTAGACAGCCATGATGAGAAAGACCCTGTCAGCCAGAAAATTCGCACCTTGCAGAGCATAGAGAATACAGGCGCATCTGTGCTTGTATTCCAGGCGGATGTATCCTGCCAGGAAGACATGAAAAGAGTGTTTACCGAGTCCCGTAAATCCTTTGGGAAAATTTGTGGAGTCATCCATGCGGCGGGCATGACAGGCAAGAATTCTTTCCAGAGCATTGCCCAAATCCAAAAGAAAGACTGCGAGAATCAATTCCTGCCTAAAATCGAAGGGCTTTGGGTGTTAGAACAGCTTGTTGCCGAAGAAAAAAGCGATTTCTGCCTTGTTTGCTCTTCTCTTTCAAGCATACTGGGAGGAATAGGCTTTGCTGCATATAGCGCAGCCAACGCATTCCTGGATACCTTTGTCCAAAAGCAAAATCAGAAGCATGGCACGCGCTGGATCAGCATAAACTGGGATGCCTGGGAATTCGAGTCACAGCAGGAACCTACCTTAGCCATCCTACCCCAGGAAGGCATGGAAATTTTCCCTGCGATTTTCTCCGCCCAGGCACTCTCTCAGCGTGTCGTTTCCACACGCAATCTCGATCTCAGGCTACGCCAGGCATGGGCCTTGCCTAAGAAGACAGCGCAGGATGCCTTGTATCCAAGACCCAATCAGGCAGGCGCATACGCAGAGCCAGGCAATGAATTGGAACAAAGCATAGCAGCTATCTGGCAGGAAGTCCTGAAAATCGAGAAGATCGGTATCCATGACAACTTTTTTGCTCTGGGAGGCCATTCGCTCCAGGCAGTACAGCTTGTTTCCAGAATCCAGTCCCTGATAAAGAAAGAAATTTCCGTAAAGACACTGTTCCTAAAACCCACTATTTCTGAGCTTGTGCAGACGATTCCTTCTCTGCCATCCTTAGAGATAGTCTCTCCATCCATCGAAAAGAAAGAAGCTTCATCCCAGGCCAGAGAACATTTGGAAGTCCTGGATGCCAGCCTGAGCGATCTTATCTTCCAGAACAAGCTGCCCCAGGTAGACAGTGCCTCGCTCGTTTATTTGCTGGACGATCTTCAATACACAGGCCTGGATCGCACGCAGGTGATAGAAGAATGGTGTGGCAATCGTCCGACTTTGAGCCATATTATGGTATGTCCTTTAGGCAGAATCGCCAATATCGTGCTTCCTGTTCTGGCATCGCAGCTCTATGACTCCGAAAATCTTTTGGGACTGATTGTCGAGGCAATAGCTCTGGCAAAAGGCCTGGGAGCAAAGACCGTTTCTCTCACAGGACTGATTCCGTCAGCCACACAATATGGTCTTTCCGTACAGAATGCCATTGCCAAAAGCACAGATTTGCCTTGTGTCTCCAATGGGCACACAACAACAACTGCGGCGGTTGTTCTCAATATAGAAAAAATCCTGCAAGAAAGCAGACGATCTATTGCCAGCGAACATCTGGGCTTTTTAGGACTTGGCTCTATTGGTACGACTACCCTGCGCCTGATGCTTCGATGCCTGCCACATCCCCAAAAAATCACGCTCTGCGATGTCTATAGCAAGCAGGAGCATTTGGAAAACATTCGCATCCAATTGCAACAAGAATTCCACTATACAAAACCCATAGAAATCCTGACCTCCCAGGGCGATGTTCCCGAAAGGTTCTACAATGCTTCGCTCATTGTCGGGGCAACCAATGTTCCTGATCTTATAGACATAGAGAAGCTCCAGCCAGGAACGCTCATAGTGGACGATTCTGCACCCCATTGCTTTGCACCCTATCTTGCCATAGAACGCTTCGAAAAGAAAAGAGACATTCTTTTCACAGAAGGCGGTTTCGTGCAGTCCCCCTATCCCATCGCCCAGATTCGCTCCCTCTATTCTGACCAGGTTCTGTCCCAGATAGAAGCTCTATCTCGCTTCAATCCTTACCAGATTACAGGCTGCATACTCTCCAGCTTACTGTCTGCACAATATCCCGAACTTCCGCCATTGGCAAGACCCATTGAAGACACAGACAGCTATCCACACTATCAATGGCTCAAAAAATCCTTCTTCCAGGGTGCCAGCCTTCATTGCGAAAGCTATATCCTGGAACCATCTAAAATCCAGGAATTCGGTCGGGCGACAAAAGTTTTTTGAGATTGAGGCTTGTGTAAAAAGTCTTTTCATAGTCTTTATCGTTATCGATAAGCATCCTGATAATTATAAAGGACTTAGATAAAGAGAACGATGTAGCCGCAGGGTTGCGCCGAAAAAGTCATGTCTGCTCAAAAGCCAAACGCCAGCGCAATCCCTGCGTCTTTGGGAAATACCCTTTAACTGGTGGTATAGGAAATTATAGTTTTAAAATTTTACCACAGAGGCACAGAGAACATAGAGAAAAATGAGAAGAGAACCACAGATGGACACAAATAAACACGGATATAGTATTTAAAATAGTCTCATTCGGCTGGATAAAGAAACGATAAAATTGGAGAAAACTATTACAAAAAATTATTTGTGTTCATCTGTGTTTATCCGTGGTTCAAAAGCAAAAGCTCTCTGTGTACTCTGTGTCTCTGTGGTTAATTCTATTTTTTAATTTAATTTACTTAAAAAGATTCTATTCAGTTAGTCTCTATTGGCAAAAGACGCAGGGATTGCGCTGAAGGTTGTCTTTTCCGAATAGATCGCCATTTTCGGCGCAACCCTGCGGCTACAAATCATTGCTAAATTTATGGTTACATTTATGAAATGCGCATTAGCGGTTACGCCCGTTTTTATTTTGGTGCTACTGAAAGCTTTTCCAATTTTTCCTTAGCCAGTGCATTCACCTGTTTTCCATCGGCACGGCCTCCAGCCTTTGCCATCACGGCTTTCATAATCATCCCCAAAGATTTAACATTCTGGGCACCAGTTTCTTTTATGGCCTCATCTACCATGGACTCTAATTCACTTGCAGAAAGCTGGGAAGGGAGATACAGGTTTAGAATTTCAATTTCCTGCTTTTCCTTTTCGATCAAATCTTCCCGATTTCCTTTTTTGAACTCTACGATAGATTCTTCTCTTTGTTTTTTCATAGTCCGAACCAGTTGGAGAAATCCAGCTTCGTCCATTTCTTTCTGATTTTGGTCTACTTCTGCTTTCATTACCTCTGCTTTTATCATCCTTAAAGTGCCGATTTTTACTGGATCTTTCTGTTCTCTAATTGCATTTTTTAAATCTTCAGCGATTTTTTCTCTAATTTTCCCCATATATACATCCTTTCTGTGTATGAAGCAAAGACGCAGGGATTGCTTTTTCATCGCAACCCTGCGGCTACAATTTATGGCAAGTTCAAAATATTGTTCTATGCATCTCGTTTGAATTCGTAAATTTTGATATCCTGAGAATCATAGAGGATGATTTTTATTGCTTTTGTGGAGTTGCGGACATAGCGTCCTGTGAATTCAAAGCGTTGTCCTGGTTTTCTGATTCTCAGCTCGGTCAGGACTTCTTCGTATCCACGTGTGGTTTCTAAAACTAGTTTTAATCGTTCTCCATTGGGAGCAAAAATCCTGCCACTGATTTCAATTTCTCCCCAGACATCATCACCATGGCCAGTTTTCCATCGGATGATATAAACAGGAGTTTTGGTGGGAGGCTCTTTGCCGATGACAGTTATCTGAGCCTGTTTTGTCATGCCACTTATGGTGTCTGTTGCAGAGACAATGTAATTTCCAGGTTCAGAAGGAGATTGGTATTGTCCATTTGCAGTATCAATCTCTCCATCTTCTGTTTTCCACTCTATCTTGGAAGGTACAACCTGACCAGCGGTATTTTTTACTTCAGCATAAAAGTTGCATTTTTGTCCAGGCTGTAAAGAGATTTTCTCTGGTGTAATAAAAAGCTCCATCTGTGGTCTGACGATTTTTCCGACAACAACAACGGTTGCTACACCTTTGATCCCAGAGGTAGTAATCGCCTGGACAGTAAAGCTTCCTTGTGCTTCGCCTGCGGTAAAAAGTCCATCGCCTGATATTGTTCCACCATCAGCAGTCCAGGTTATATCGCAAGGGACTTCTCTTCCATTGGAATCCAGGCCTTTTGCCTTGAAATGAACCTTTTCATTGCAAGAGATTTCCATAAATTTAGGTGTAATATGTAACCAGGATACAGGAGCATGTACAATCAATGGTCTGATGGTAATCCATGCCTTTGCAAAAACTTCCTCTTCCAGAGAAGCTTCTATCAAATACTTTCCAGGGACATTCCCTGCTTCATAGAGAGCGTTCTCATTCATTGATCCGCCTCGTGGAGTCCACTGGACTTTGGCATTGGTAGTGACTGCCTGGCTTGCTTTATTATAAAAAGTAGCGACAAAGGGCATTTTTTGCCCTGGAATCAAGGATACATCCTGAGGATGGATTTCCATGCGCACTATTTTATTTGCATCTGGACGAATCACAATGGGCGTAGATGTACTCAATTTTCCTATGGAGGCCCAAACAGAATAGTTGCCTGGGATTCTTCCAGCCTGGTATGTTCCATCGGAATGCATGGTACCACCTGTGGCAGTCCAGGAAGGATAGCTGGCAATTTCTGTTCCATGACGATCATAAGCTTTTAGCTGGAATTTTATAATCTGAAAAGGATCTACAACAAGATTCTGAGGGAAAATCTCTATTTTTTCTATACGAAGAGGCTCGACGATGACTCTTGCAGTAGAGGATATTCCTTCCTGGCTTGTAGCTTTGACAAAATAAGTTCCTGGCATAGAATGAGCCTTAAAGACTCCTTCTTTATCAATGCTTCCACCCCTTGCTTCCCAGGCAGGATTCACAGGAACTACATTTCCTGAGCTATCATACCCTGTAGCAAAAAAACGTTTTTCCTCAAAGGGATGCAAACGAATTTCTGTAGGCCAGATTTTCAGATAAGCAAGCCCGCCTACCCAGCCTTTGATGGTAATAGACGCAACTGCTTTGATAGATTCGCCTGGATCGCTCACCTGGATAAAATACGTTCCTGGAGCTCCGCCTGCTTTATAGATTCCATCTGTAGTCATAGAGCCTCCTGTCACTTTCCAGGTAGGGCGGAAACTCAAAGGAACTTCTTCATTAAAAGAATTGTATGCTTTTACCTGAAAGCGTCGTATTTCTCCTGGGCTTAAAGCAATTGTCTCTGGCAAAATAGAAAGACGGACTATTTTCGTAGAAGCAGGCCCAATGGCCGTTTTGCTATCGAATCGTATTATTGCGACAGCAGAGCCTTGAGCATTGGTATTAGGGTCTACTGCCGTTACAGAGTAAACACCTTCGTTTCTTCCTGCTGTAAAAAGACCATCCCTGGTGATACTGCCTCCTGTGGCACTCCATTCAGGAATAAAACGAACTTCTTCATAATAGCGATTGTATCCTCTTGCAATAAAACGATATGTTTCATCTGGTTTCAACTTTACCTGATCGGGCAGTACATCGATGGTAACTACCTTTTCATCTGCCTGGAGAAAGGAAACCATAAAAATGCCTATCATCAAGAATACAGCAAAAGAAAATTTTTTCATTTTCTATCCTTTCTTTTTAGAAGAATATTTCCTAGCTTTTCCATTTTTTCTTTGGATAAAAATAGCTAAGAACTTTTTTTCCTTCTGTGACTAAGTCCGAAAATGTTCCATTATTTACAATCTTGAAGTCAGGCTTGATCTTGGATATTTCTGTTTCAGTAAGATGCTCTCGTAGATACGCCTCATTTCTATTATAATTTGCACTTTCCATTCTTACAAGGATGCCCTGGTGTTTTTTCAACATTTCTGCTTCTCTTTCTAATCGAACATCCCCTATGATGATAAATCCATTTGTGTGCTGTATCTTACGCTCTACAATGCTGGCAAGACAATTGGGATCAATATTCCTTAGCGCATCTCCGATCTGGCATAGCAATTCACGGTCTTTTTTGCTAAGTTTTCCATGGATACTGCCTATATCGCGGCCAAAGCATTCTCTGGCTACCTGTTTGATATAGTCAGCAAAGTTGATTACCATAGCAGAGTGTCCATTGATACTGAGCAGATAGATCAAAACATGGACAAAGCTCGTTTTTCCTTTACCTTTTTCGCCTGTGATACCAATGATCTTTTTTCCTAAAGACATACTATACTTTAAAACTCCAAAATTGTTTATTTATAAGGCAGATTTTGCATATCTGTCTGAAAAAGTACCATCAGAACTCTTGCTTTTATAGTTTTGGTGGCTTCGAGTTTTCCTTCTTCTGGGCTGACCCAATATATTTTCTCCATATTTTTATCAGGAAGAAAGACAATCCTGCCTATCCTGATCTGGGCGTTTTCGGGAAATTGATAGAATACTCTATCTCCAATAGATAAACTTCGTCCCCAAGAGAAATGCCAATCTATCAGAAGATAAGAGCCATAGGAATCTTTAACGATTCCAAAACGATGACAAACATATAGCATCATTGCTATGCTTGTCATCAGAATAACAATGCGCATTCCTCGTATAAAAGCAGAAAGTCTATTCAACATATTTTTTCTTGTGCAATTCGTCTAGTATATTGACAATGGTCTGGTCTGCTGTTTTTGCGCATTTTTGGCTGATTTGCGCAATGTTCGCAAAAGAGTCTTCTGCACTCATTCCTACAATACCATCCCTTGCCTGCGCTTCCAGGCCAATGGTTGCTAGAAGAGCGATTCGTATCGCTTCATTGGCAGAAAGGGCAAGCTTTAAGGCACATCCAGGCTTTCCTCCATCGCAGATCATGCCTGTCACGTCTGCGGTTATATTCTGCATTGCCTTTTCAATGGTACTGGCATCATAGCCAGCCAATGTCAATACCCCTGCGGCAGCACCAGCCGTAGCTCCATGTGCGCAGCCACAAAGATAGGATAAAACGCCTGTATGTTCTTTGACATAGATGGAAATGAGATGAGCAACAGCAATAGCCTTGAGAATTTTTTCAGAATCTGTAATTTTATGGAAAGCAGCAAAAGACATGACAGGAATAATAGTTCCTAAGCCCTGATTACCGCTACCAGCATTGGTCATTACAGGGAAATCGGCCCCAGACATTCTGGCATCTACGGCTGCTGCCGTCATATAAGAAGCATAGTTCGCACTATCATCTCCCAAAAGGCCTTGTTGTACTAATTGTTGGATTTTTTTGCCGACACACAGTCCATAGTCTCCCTCTAAGCCTTTTCGTGCGATTTCCATATTCATCTTGATGCCTTGCCACAGCCATTGAGCCAGCTCTTCATCTATATCTTGGGAAAATCGAATCAATTCTTTGACTGTGACTGAGCCAACCAGGGATTCTTTTTTGGCAGCACTGCATTTGTCAGAGCAGCAATAGTGGGGAAAAGGAACATTCTGGTTGTTTACCTTCAATTCTGTAAGATTGGTATGGTATTTTTCGATCAAAGCGTATCCTGTTCCTTTGTCTGTTGTAATGCTCGCTTCGATTCTCAGCTCTCTTGCCTGTTCATTAAGGCATATTTTGACCTTTTTGTGAGCGAGCAATTCCAGCATTTGCATTTGTTTTGCTTCGCTGACAGCTTGCAATATCTGGAAAAGACGGGTAGGATCGCCTAAACAACCTAAAGCAGCAGCAACTTCCAGGCCATATCTGCCACCAGAAGAAGGGATGCCAACAGCAATAGCATTTTTATACACATTAGCATCTACAGATACCAGTACTTTCTCTACTTTTCCACCAACAGCCTGCGTTGCTAAAGCACAAGCCCAGGCCACTGCTACTGGCTCTGTACATCCTGTAGAGGGATGAGTCCCATCCATTATAATTTTTTTTGCATTCAACATGAAGTTTTCCTGAGATAAAAAGGTGGAAAAAGAACCAGGCGAAACTTTCTCCTGGTTATAAATGAAAAAATAGAATTAACCACAGAGACACAGAGAGTTTTTAGCTTTTGAACCACGGATGAACACAGATGAACACAAATAATTTTTTGTAATAGTTTTCTCCAAATCCGTGTTTATTTGTGTCCATCTGTGGTTCTCTTCTCATTTTTCTCTGTGTTCTCTGTGCCTCTGTGGTAAAATCTAAATCTATAATTTCCTAATACAGTAAACTAGAAGCTATTATAGTATTCTTTGATCATGATATAACGGCGATTGCTTCTTTTCTCATAGCAAGCAGGACAATAGATTTTTCCAGAACCTTTACATCGGGTGCAATGCTTGGAGGGTGTCACTATTTTTATTCCCTTATCGCCCTTGAGCCATCTTTCTTTGCCTTCAATTTTTCCTTCTCCTTGACAGTCAGGGCATACAACAGTAGTGTCTTTTCTACAATAGCTACATTCTTCAAAGGCATTGCTTGCCATTTCCTTTAATCCCTGGCCTTCTTCTTTTTTTACGATATAATGAATCTTAATCAATTCGTCTCTTCCGCCAGGATGGTCGCCGACTTCATTCTTCAGAGTGTTGAGACCTTCCAGTACATGCAATTCGTTATGATTTTTATAATCTCGGATGATGTTTTTGATTAGATTCCAGGCTTTTTTTCTGAGTCTTTCCAGCCTTACTTCTTCTATATTTTGCTGCCTTTTAGCCTGATCTTCTTCTTTGAGCCTTTCCGATTCGGAAAGTTTTTTCTGGGTTTCTTCCAGTATGGCAAGGGACCATTTCTGGTATTCTTCCACATCGGTATTGGAGGCTCCATTCTTCAAGGCATTGTTTACAGAATCTCTGCAAAGAGCATCCTCTTTGGTGACATAGTAAAAACATGCCAGAGCTGTATGCAATTCACCATTTTTAGAATTCTGGTGTAAAGCTAAAGAGGCTAAACTGGAAGGAGTAAGATCTGTAAGAGCGATTTCCTTGATCTGGCTATCTTTTACTTCTATATTAATGTTGCCATTTTCATATTTAACGATCTTTCCGCCTATAGGGGGAATGTTTTGTAGGAACAATACCTTGGATTTCCCCTTGAGAGCCACTGCTCCCTCAATTGCATGATCCCATACTTTGTTCAGAAGAGTAATTTCTTTATAGGTGCTGAGGATTTTTAAAATGTCTGGATCTTCTGCATTTTTTTCCTTTAAAGCATTTGCTTTTTCAACCATAGGTTGGATTTCTTTTAATGCTTTAGGGAATTCTCTATTTTTTTGATAGTTTCTATATTTAGGTAAGAATTCCAGAAATTCTTTTTTCAAAGAATCCAGGCTTGTTTCTGGAGTTGCTTTAGTGACAAGAGCAGGGGTCACTTCTTTTTTGTTTTGTTCAGAGTAAGCTTTTAAAGACATTTCAGCAAGCAATTCTACCTGCTCCTTAAATTCCTCTTTGGGATAGGCCTGAGCCAAAGTTTGCTTTAACCATTCTATGCTTTTAGGAATCAAGGCTTCATAGCTTTTAGCAACAAAAAGATCGCTCATCTCCTCTGTTTCTTTTTTTATCTGGTTGACAATCTTTTGTTCCAGATTTTTCTGCTCCAGAGCAAGCTTTTCTTTTGCATATTGCGTTTGTTCATATTGGGCAATCAGCTTGTCCAAAGTAAAAAAGTGAGATATTTCATTTTGAAAAGAAATTTCTTTATGCTTCTTTTCGACCTGGTATTCTTTTTGTTTTAAAAGCAATTTTTGGTAGCTTTCTAAAAAGCCTTTATTTATCTTGTTTTCCAAAAAATTTTCTAAAGAAGCCACTTTCTCCAAGACTTCTTTTTCATTTTCTTCCTTCATCTCCAGAATTATTTTCAGATCATCTTGGGGAAGCATGCTCGTAATCGTTTTTTCAGGAGGCATAGGCGCGAGCTGCGTTTCTTTGTTGTTCTTTTTGCTTAAATTAGAAGCCAGAACAATCGTTGTAACTAGAATAAAGAAAGCAATTATGGACAAAGCACCCCAATAATAGTATTTCTGATAAGAATTTTCTGGTATGCTCAATTCATCGCTATTCCATTCTCCTGTACTCAGATTTGTATGACAGGAAACGCATATATGATCTCCAGGATTCATATAGGCTCCGCAGGTAGGACAATGTCTCTCTTGATCAGACTGAGAATCTTTTGTAGCATGAATTTTGTTCTGTATTTCATCCATAGAAGGGATGGCGATTTTCTTGCCGCAATTAGGACAGCGTCCTCTTTTCCCAGCATATTTTTCTGGTATTTTTAAAATTTTGCCACAATTGCAATTTACACGAATTTGATAAGACATAGATGACACCTTTCTTAAAATTAGACCTATTTGAAATCCTCTTCCTGAATTGCCAGCTCTTGCACTATTTTGATGTAATACTGGATTTCCTTTGGATCTGCTCCATTTTTTAAAGCATAGATAAAACATTCTTGTGCAAGGGGGTAGGCTTTTTCGTAAAGATAAAAAATGCCTGCATATTGGTATACGTATTTATTTTTCTGCGTGTTTAGAGCAAAAAAAACGATTTGTTCAGCTTGAAGATTTTTCAAAGCTATCTTTATGGTCTTTTTTTCGTCTGTTTGAATATGAAAATTTCCCAGGACATATTGAGTCAAAGTTCCTGATATAACCTGCTTTTCTTTTGTGACAAAGGATCTGTTGATTCCTACTCCATTTTTTGCACCCTCTGCTGCTATCGAAAAAAGAGCTTTTATGGATTGTATCTCCTTTAGCAGAAGGCGAATTTCCACAAGCAAAGGCTCTTCAGGCTCCAGATATTCCAGAGTATGGATGCTTTGCCATAATGCCTCCAATTTTTTTTGGGCTTCATCATATTCTCTTTTTTGGATACGCTTCTTCAGAAAAGGTAAATCTCGATAAAATTGTTTTTGATAGATTTCCAAAGAATTTTTTTGTGGCTCAACGGCCTTGCTGTCTTTTTTAGGTATTGTAAATTTTTCATACAAAGAAAGTAAAGAATTCCAGGTTTCTTTTTCTTTAGAAGAAGAAAAAATGGGCTGCCAGCATTCCCCTAGAGTTTGCAAAATCCTGGGAGTCACTCTGGTGATAACCTCATGAATTCTATGCTCTTGAGAAAGCTGATGAAATTCTTCCTTTTGCTCTTTTAAGAATCTTTCCATCTCTGCTTTCGCAAGAGAAAGCTCTTTTTGTATTTTATCTTTATACTCTGCTCTGGTAAGAAATTTTTCTAAAAAAAACCAGTGCAACCATAAACGGAAAGGATTTTTTTCGCATTCGGCCTTTTCCTTTGCTTCCTGGTAAAAATTTTCTTCCTGAAGCGATATATAAGTATCTTTTTTATTCTCTATTAAAGCAAGGATTAAATAGGCAATCATCCCTAGAGAAACAAAAATGTACAGCATTAAAGCTTTTTGGGTATACGATAGGCCTTTGGACTCAGCGGAAGCGGGTTTCTCCGCCATATCCCAATGCCCAGTTCTGATATTCATTTTGCAGGAGACGCATATTTCATCTTCCTGACTAAGATAACAACCACATGTTGGGCATATTTTAGATGGCTGTGGAGGTTCCTGGATTTTTACCTGTTTTAATTCTGGGACAATCAGAAGCCTTGTACACTGAGGGCAGCGTCCTCTTTTTCCTGCATATTGCTCTGGAACATAAAGGACTTTACCGCATTTGCATTTTACAGGGATTTTTGTCATTTCCTATCTCCGCCAGAACATGGTGCTAATTTTTTGGGATCTTTTGGAAAATTTTTTGGGCAGCTTCTTGCTTTGCTTTTTTTTTAGAAGAACTCTGTCCTTTTTCTATAAAGAGATTTCCTTTGTATTCACACGTTGCCTGTATGATAAAATTATTAGAAGAGCCACTTTCTATTTCCTTATAAACAGGCAAGTTTATCCCTTTTTTGGATAAAAAAATATGAAGCTCTTCCAGGATATTTTTCTTATCACTAAAGGAGAGTAAGCTTTTTTCAGGAGTCTGCATTTTGAAATTTTTTATTTTTTTTAAAAATTCCTGCGCAGCTTCTTTAGAAGCTTCTTTTTTGGATTTCCCTTTGCCTCTTGATGTGACAGAATGTCCGTCTATATTGCAAACAGCTTCCATTTCAAAAATCGGTTCATGCTCTGTGCCTGACACTTTTATAATTTTATAAACAGGAGGTGGCAGACCTTTATGAGCAAGATATTCTTGCACTATGCTTATAGGGTCCAGAAAAGCCATAGTCAATTCTTCTGTAATTTTATCCAATTCCATCAACTTCTGGATGGCGTTTCTGGCTACTTCTATCCCTTGATCCATATAGATGGCTGCAATTAAGGCTTCTACCATATCGCCTAAAACCCTTGTAGTGATTTGCTCTCTGGAACTTGTAGGGGGAAAGATAGCTATATTATCAAGGCCAATTTTGGCTCCAAGCATTGCCAGCGCATTTTCATTCACAAGAGTCATCCTTTTTTTTGTCAACCATCCTGGAGGCTTTCCTGGAAATCTATTTACAAGATAGTCAGCGACTATAAAATCCAATAAAGAATCCCCTAAAAACTCTAAGCTTTCATACTCAGGCAAAGTCACTGCCTTTCTATAGAAATCAAGCTTTATAGGGCTAATTCCCCAGATTTTCTGAATCCATTGAGTCAATTTTAGATGAAGCATATCTGACTTTGATAAAAAATTTTTTACTTTTTTCCATCCTGAGGATGAGAAAAAAATAGAAAAATCATACAAATAAAAATCAAAAAATAGCCTATTATTCCTAAAAATGTAATTTTTTCATCAAAAGCAATATAGGCAACAATCCCCGCGAATATAGGTTCTAAAAGAGTGGATGCCGAAGTAGCACCTGCTTTAAAAAATTTCGTTACATACATAAAAAGAAAATGCCCAAGAATTGTAGGCACAATAGCCATGCCAAAAAAGCCGATCCATGTTTTAGTAGAAAAAGCCAGAAGAGGCGTTTTTTCAAAAAAAGCAAAAACAAGGCATGTCATAGCAGAAAAAAAATATACCATACTCATGAGAGCAAGACTGTCTGTTGTATCTCGGAGTTTTTTTCCTAGCAAAAAATAGCCAACAAAAAGCAAGCCACAGAGGAGCGCGAGTAAATCTCCCCATAATAGATCAAGAGATGTATTAAAATCTTCATAGCCTATAAGAAATATACCTGCCATTCCCCAAAAAAGAGCGATGACTACATTTCTATGAATGCTTTCTTTCAAGAAAAAATAGGCACCGAGAGAAATGAATACAGGATTAATACAAAAACACATCGCAGCATTCGCCACTTTGGTTTGCTGCACACCTTTGATCCATGTGATAAGATGTAAAGCAAAAATAAAGCCCATAAAAAAGATGCGCCAGGCATTTTTTTTATGGATATTCTGCCATAATGAAATAATTCTTCTAAAGGAAAAAGGAAGCATCAGAAGAAAAGCAAGGAACAGGCGATAAAAGGCAATGCTTAACGCTGGAGCATCGCAAAAACGGATAATATTTCCTGATTGGGAAAGAGCAAAGAGAGAGAAGAGCAATATGAAAAAAATTTTGTACTTCATAAGTTTTGTTTTTCTAGCGATTGGAGAAAAGGTAGAGCCTTTGAGAATATTTTTGTTTTTTAGTAATTTTAGTATATCCATCAGGAGAAGAGATGTTTGTTAGCAAACGATAGATGATTTCATCTGGGGTTATCCCTTCTGCCTGGGAACGATAGTTCAGAATGATTCTATGCCTCATAGTCGGATAAGCGATTGCCCTTATATCTTCTGGTGTAACATGATATCTTCCATGAAGTAAGGCACGTGCTTTGCTTCCCAGTATCATGCACTGCGCTGCCCTTGGACTTGCTCCCCATGCTAGAGAATCTTTGATAAAAGAAGGACTTTTACTTTCTCCTGGGCGAGAAAGACGACAGATTTCAATACAATATGCCAGCATTGCCCTGGGCATTTCCATCTGGCGCACCAATTGCATCAATCCCAGAATTTCTTCCTTTTTCAAGATTGGCTGCAATGGCTCTGGATCAGTGGATACAGTAAGCCTCATGATGTTCTTTTCCTGATCTTTATCAGGATAATCCAGCAAAATATTGAACATAAAGCGATCCAATTGAGCTGCAGGCAAAGGATAGGTTCCTTCCTGCTCAATCGGATTTTGCGTAGCAAACACCAGAAATGGCTGAGATAGAGAAAATCTCTGCCCCAATGAGCTTACAGTGTGTTCTTCCATGGCTTCCAGAAGAGCAGATTGCGTTTTAGGCGGAGTTCGATTGATTTCATCCGCCAGAAGCAGATTGGCAAAAATAGGCCCAGGTAAAAATGTAAAACTCCGACTTTGCGAGTTTTCTTCTTGCATCAATATCTCTGTTCCAGTTATATCCGATGGCATCAGATCTGGAGTAAACTGGATGCGGGAAAACTGCATATCGAGCAAATCGGCAATGGATCGAATGAGAAGAGTTTTCGCCAATCCTGGAACTCCGACCAGCAACGCATGGCTAGAGCTTAGAAGACATATCATGATTTGCTCGACCACGTCTTCCATGCCAACAATCCTCTTTTTTAAGCAAGCAAGTATACTTTGGTATGTCTGGGCTATTTTTTCCACCTTTTCTTTTTGAGGATGAGCTATTGTCTGGGATATACCATAGTCCATTTCAACCAGCTTGATTTCCTGTGCGGACATCGTTCTTTCCTTTCCTCCAAAACAAGCAAAAATTTCCAAAAATTAGAAAGATATAGCTACCAAAATAAGTTGCGAACCCAATTTCCTATCTTTGTTTCATTCAGCCAATCTCCGTATTTTTGTATCCATTTCCAGGCTTTGCGATTGTAAATCTTTTCCAGTTCGAGGCGATGGTTTATAAACAGATATTGAGCATAATCCAATCGAATGAAATCTTCATAAGAAATCGAAAGAATCTCTTTCATATCTTGAGTTAATTCTTTCTTTTTAATTTTTTTTATAAAATTCTGAAAATATTCGAATGTCTCCTGTTGTTCCTTGAAATTTCTGATTTTTAGGATCAAAGAATTCAATGTATCGAGATGTCGTAAATTTTCTCTGGCTAAACCACAAAGATTCTGTCTTTCACAAAATTCATGGATGATTTGCGTAGCTGCAATGCGGCTTTGGACAATTTCTGCGCTAAAAATTTGACTCAGAGATCTATTGTTCTCGTCTTGTCGTATTGTCCACCAATATACTACTTTAGGAATCACCACGATCTTCTTGCTATAATAATTCGCATAGAAGGAAAATACCCTATCTTGACCTGCTATGAGACTGGGACTCATAATGTCGTATCGCGATAAAAATTCTCGTAAGAACAATTTGCCATTTAGGATAGGATAATTGAACAAGAAACTATCGTTTTCTCGGAAGTTATAGTTTTTATCATAGTGAAACCAATGTTCTAAAAAGCTTACAAAAAAGAGGCTATTATCCTCTCTCCTTCTCATCACTTTTCCCACTACAATTTCACTTTGGGTCTGCTCTGCCTTACGATAAAGAATTTCGCAGGCTTTGGGTACCAATACGTCGTCACCATCCACAAAAGTGATATATTTCCCTCTTGCTTTCAGAAGAGCATAATTCCTTGTATCCCCTACATTTGTACGATTCTTTGTGAAAAAATGAAAATACGGCAAATCTTGGATATAATTCCTGGCTAAAGAAGCTGTAAGATCCGTGCTGCCATCATCGACTACGATCACTTCAATGTCATCCAGTGTCTGTTTTCTTAAAGAATCAAGACATTGTAAAATATATCTCTCTACATTATAAGCAGGAACAATAATCGATATTTTCATTTTTTTTATAGCCCTTCATATCATTCGCTACAAATTTTTGTAGCTTTGCTGCGATGTGGCCTCTCGAAGGATGGCTGACGAGAGCGTGGCGTTCATGAGTGTTAAGTTTTAAAATTTTGTCTTGCAACAGATTGTAGCCGCAGGGTTGCGCCGAAAAAGTCATGTCTGCTAAAAAGCCCAACGCCAGCGCAATCCCTGCGTCTTTGATAATTGCCCTTTAACTGCCTTAAAAAGATTCGATTCAGTTAGTCTCGATTGCAAAAGACGCAGGGATTGCGCTGAAGGTCGTCTTTTCCGAATACATCGTCATTTTCGGCGCAACCCTGCGGCTACAAATCATTGCAATGTAAACAATTATTGCTTAACACGTATGAGGTTTAGGTTGAAGAATCGCAACTCCGATTGCACAGGTCGAAATTTTTTGCAAAAACCTGCCAGAATTGCATTTTTATAAAATATACCTGGACAAATCTTCATCTTTGATTATATCTGCAAGCTTTTCTTTTACCATTTTTGACGTTACTGTGATTTGCTTTGGCGCAATATCAGGAGCATCGAACAGGATTTCTTCGAGAAGCTTTTCTATTATAGTATGAAGCCTTCTTGCTCCGATATTTTGCATTCTTTGGTTTACATCTTCACAAATTTTTGCTATTTCCTGAATCGCTTCCAGATCAAAGGAAAGAGAAATATTTTCGGTTTGAAGAAGAGCCTGATATTGTTTCAATAAAGCATTTTTAGGCTCCTGCAAAATTCTCATGAATTCTTTGCTTGTCAGGGGTTTCAACTCAACGCGGATAGGAAACCTGCCTTGTAATTCTGGAATTAGATCAGAAGGCTTAGAATGGCTAAATGCTCCTGCTGAAATAAATAAAATATGGTCTGTTTTGGCCATCCCATATCGTGTCATGACAGTAGCCCCTTCTACTATAGGCAGAAGGTCTCTCTGAACACCTTCCCTGCTAACATCAGGGCCATGCTTCTCTTCTGTACCCACAATTTTATCAATTTCATCGATAAAAATAATGCCCATATTCTCAGCACGATGGAGTGCTTCTTTAATCATGGTTTCTTTATCAATAAGATTGTCTGATTCTTGTTGTAACAAGATATTCCTTGCTTCTACAATAGAAACTTTTTTGGAATAATGGCGGCTAGGAATGACTTTTTCAAACATGCTCTGGATGTCCATGCCGATTTGTTCTACGCTTGCATTGGAAAAAATTTCTACCATAGGCGCATTGCGTTCTTCGATGCCGACTTCTACCATGCAGTTTTCCAGCTTACCTTCTTGCAACTCTTTGCGCATTCTTTCTCGATTTTCCCTTTGGATTTCTTGCTCTTTATCGTCGATTTTAGGTTCTTCATGACCCTGGCTCAAGACAATTTTATTGGATTCTTCAGAAGAATGTAAATTGGATGAAGCTATCAATAAATCTAAAAGCTTTTCCTCCACGACTTTTTTGGCTTTGTCCGATACTATCTGCGTTTGCTCCTGGCGAACCATTCTTACAGAAATTTCTACAAGATCCCTGATCATGGATTCCACATCTCTGCCATGGTAGCCGATCTCTGTATATCGGGATGCCTCTATCTTAAGAAAAGGGGCTTTGGCAAGATTAGCCAGCCTTCTTGCGATTTCTGTCTTTCCAACGCCTGTTGGCCCAATCATGATAATATTTTTAGGAGCAACTTCATCCCGCAATTCTGCAGGAAGTTGCTGCCTTCGCCAACGATTTCGCAGAGCTATTCCTACGCATCTTTTGGCCTCTTCCTGTCCAACAACATATTTATCTAGTTCCTGTACAATAGCTTTAGGTGTCAATTCCTTCAAATTTTCAGCTCCTCAATATTGATTTGGTCGTTAGTATAAATGCAAATGGAAGAAGCAATCAGTAAAGATTCTTTCACAATTTCCACAGCATTCAATGACGTGTGTTTTAATAATGCCTGGGCAGCAGCCTGGGCATACATTCCCCCTGATCCAATGGCAATGATCCCATGCGATGGTTCTATTACATCTCCATTGCCTGAAACAATCAGAGAGCATTCTTTATCCGCTATGCCCAACATAGCATCCAGATGCCTTAGCATTTTGTCTGTACGCCATTTTTTTGCAAGCTCAACGGCTGCTTTTCGAAGATTGCTATGATAGCTTTTTAAAATTCCTTCGAATTGTTCTAAAAGAGTAAGTGCATCGGCAGTAGCTCCAGCGAATCCCACAAGTATTTTATGATCTTCAAATTTACGGATTTTTTTGGCATTGTGTTTGAATATAACGCCTTGTCCTAAAGTAATCTGTCCGTCAGAACCAATAGCTACAGAGTCTCCACGACGAATGCAAAGGACGGTTGTCCCTTCTAAATTCAACATATTTTTCATTCCTGAAATACCAGGTGCATTGCCCCTGGCTTTAACATTTCACCCTTTGGGGCTAAGATTGATATATAACTTCAGCTTGTGCCAAATGAGCAGCCCTGCAAGGCAGGGGCTGTTCGATTTGGCGGTTGTTAAGATCCTTTGGCATTTTAGCTCTTTATTACTTAGCGGGGACTTCTCCTGCATACTCGGCCATCAGGAGGTTGGATTCCAGATTTGCCTGAGCAAGAGGAAAAATACGAGAGCTTGCAGGCCAGAATCCATCTGAGCTGCCGCCGACTTCAGGGGTCATGGCAAAAACTTTAGCTTCTTTGTAAAACCAGCTATCAGAATCACCACGAACAGCATAGAGAAGCCCTTGTGCTGTACCATAGCGATAACCATTGATTTTAGTCATTGCCTTTGCCATGGTAACAAACATAGGATGAGCGGTTTCATTCTTGTAGCCCCAGGGATAGATCAAAAGATTGCTATAAGTATGGTAGTTCAAGGTAGTTTTGATCTTTTTGCTTAAAACAAAATCCCTTACAACCTGGGTTTCTTTTTCAGAAAAAGCAGCCGTTCCACGATAGGTATCACTGGAAGGGGAAGTGCTCGATCCACTATTAGGATAGTTCCAGAGTTCATGAGGCCCGAAATTTCTGTTCAGGTCTACGCCGCTTCCATTTCTGTTTTTTCTCCACATACCACCGCCAGAACCATTGTTATGGTTATAGAGGTATCCATCAGGATTGACAACAGGAATAAAATAGATCTCGCGGTTGTCTACAATGCTGCGAACTCTGCTGTCTTTATCATAGTTCTCTAGCAGATAGTACATAAAATAAACAATCGTCATCAGCCCCCCTGGCTCGCGGGCATGAGTCAAGGCTGTATAAAGTACCTGGGGCTCTTGAGCGGATTCATCGGAAGTTGCATTGTCTGAAATTTTGACCATGTAGATGTCTCTGCCTCCAAAGCTTTTTCCAATGCTTTGTTTGGCTGTGATCAGTTTTTTGCTGCCATACTTTTGATAGAGTTTATCCATAACAGCATTTGTCTCATCTAAAGTATAGTAGCCTCTCATGCTTCCTAATTGCATTTCGGTTTGCATTGTGCTGAGCTGGTCTTTCGCTTTAGCCACTTCCTGGTCATTCATTCGAGAAATATAGAATTCTTGCAGATTGTCAATAGAAACGCTAAAAGCAAAACGGCTTTTTTTTACCATTTCCAGATCATGCTGGTTCAAGGCAACCGAAAATCTACAAAAATCAGCAAAAAATTCCCTATCGCATTCATCAATAGGCAAGCCTAGCTCATAGAAAGATTCTAAATCCTGATATGCTACTTTGATATCTACCATACTAAATTTTTCCTCTGCTGGCTGGGCATAGAGGAAAAATCCAATACAAAACAGAATTATAAAAAACTTCGCCATTCTTTGAGACATTGAAGCCTCCTTTTTAAAAAGCTTTTAAAAATCACCTATACTCTGCAAATTACCAGGGATGTTGCCCCTGGCTATTATCTTTCGCCCCTTTGGGGCTAAGATTGGAATATAGCTTAAAGTGTATTTAGCACTAAAACTATATTTCCTATCCTTCAAGAAAAACTATAGTAGTTATAGTATAGCAATTTCCCTAAAAAAAGAAAAAGCTTTTTCCTGGTTTTTCATCTGGAATTTTTCTTGCTTTTATTGTAAACTCAAAAAACTTTCAAAAACAAACTTTTTGGATGAAAATCACGTTTAAGTAAGGTATAAAAGAATATGCAATTGCTTTTCTCTTTTTTTTTAATATTTTGTAACAATCAAAGTGATCCTGTGCAAAATGAGCAGTGCTATAAAATAGCATCTGCTCCATTGTGCGGTTATGACAATACTTTGATTAGAATATTTTTCTTAATATTTTATATTATTTTTCTCTCTGGATGCGATTCTTCCCAAAGCCACCCCATACAAAAAAATAAAAAGCAGAATATTTTTCATCAAGCATTAGAGAACGAACTTTCTTGTTCCAGAGGACAGGGTGAGAGTGGCGCATGGCCACGGGAAATAGAGCTGGATCATATTACAAGGAAATGGAATACTGGGGAAAGTATTCTACAAAAACGTAAGTTTTTTTTAGCATCTCAGCCAAAACGAATTGTGGCTCATTCTGTAGGTGTAAGCGAGATTCTTTGGGCCATTGTCCCCAGAGAAAGGCTTTCAGGATTTCATGAATCCTGCACACACGCAGAAAATAGCATATTAAGCGAGGAATTCCAGAGGCAAGGGCCTATTTTTTCAGCGTCCCAAACAGAAAAGGTCATTACCTGGAAACCCGATATTGTTTTTGTGGCAAGCTATTCGGATTACGCTTTTCAGCAAGCACTTTCTCATGCAGGAATCATGACTTTAGACACAGGTTACGTTGGGAATATGGCAGAGTTGAAAAAACAAATTCTATTTTTAGGTGAATGCCTGGGGGAAGAAGGAAATGCAAGAGAGCTTATAAAAACAATAGAAAAATATACTGCCCAATTCCCTCAAAAATTTCCTATCTTGAAAAACATAAGAGTACTGGACTATTCTTCTTTCAATACTGTATCTGGAAAAGACAGCACATTCCAGGCGATCTGTGATATTCTTGGCCTTATCAATGTCGGAGCAGAAGCTGGTATCCAGGGTTTCAAAACAGTAGAGGCTGAATGGATACTAAAGCAAAACCCCCAAGCCATAGTATTTTGCTCCTATGCAGTGCAAGAAAAATTGCAAAAAAATCCCTTGCTCAAAGAGCTGAAGGCTGTCAAAATGGGACATCTTGTATATATTGAACCTAAATATCTAAGCTCAATTTCACAATATATGATTGCCGCGGCAAACCAACTTGCAGAAAAATTGAATGCACTTGATCTAAAAAAACCCTAAAGGAAAATTTATGGATAACCAAAAGAATAAGAATTGGCTGACTTTTCTCTTGCACCCTATTACTACTATATATAAAGAAGAACAAAAACATGCTTGCATTGCTTTTTTTGCCTATTTTCTTCTAATGGCATCTTACTATATGATCCGCCCTACAAGAAGTAGCCTTTTTTTGAAAGAATGGGGATGGGAAATGATGCCCATTTTTTATCTTATTATTGCAGCCTTTACATTATTAACCACATTTATTTACAATTCTTTTGTTGGAATTTATTCGCGTTCCAAGCTCATCCGCCTTGTATATCTAAGCACTATCCTAAGTTTTTTTGCCTTTTGGGGTATGTATCGCTTAGAATATCTCCCTAAAGAAACTACAGTTTTATGGTATATATGGGTTTGTATCTATATTCTTTTCCTTACATCTCTTTTTTGGTCTTTGAACCATGACATCCATAATGCAGAGCAATCTCGCCGTCTTTATCCTTTGATTATGCTTGGTGCGCAAGCAGGTGTTTATTTTGGATCACAGTTGACTCAAGTTTTGTTGAAAAAATGGAAAATTGGAAATTACAATTTGATTTTGCTGAGCTCCGCTATGCTTTTGGGCGTATGGATACTATTGGAGATCTTATCACTCCATGAAAAAGATACCAAGCCCACTTCGATTCCTTCTTCCCAAAGAATGCAGTCCTTAGATGATCTGCGAAATCTCATGAAAAACCCTTATGCTCTTAGTATTGCTGCTATTGTTGTAATAGGAACCTTTGCTTTTACCCTTTGCGATCTTCAATATAAAAGACTTGTAGAATACGAAATCAAATCTCCTTATGAGTATACAGCAAATGATTTCAAAAATTTTCAAGAAGTCATAAAAAAAATACAAAATCCTGAAACTGTCCAGATGGCACTTCTTAAAGAAAACCTTTCTTCTGGCGTTGCCTTGCGCATGGCAGCATACAAAGCGACTATGCCCTTGGACAAAGAATTCCAGGAGCTTTTGATTCAGGAAATCAATGGACTATTGAACACACTATCTTTTATGGATATTGAAAATGCAAAAGACCCCAATGTAAAAAATATCAGCATCCATCCTGAAATCAGAAAAAGATTAGAAAAAATAAAGGAAAAGGAAAGAAAAAATCGTATTGTCCTAGATGTTGTGTGGTCACAGGAAATAGAGAAAAAGAATACACTATCAGAGAAAGATGCTAATGAACGGAGTGCTTTCCTGGCTGGGAATGATAAAATAATGGCACTACTCAATATTGTCATGCTTTTTGTCGTTGCACCACGACTTCTGCGATGGCTTGGCCCTGGTTGGACAGTGCTTTTCTATCCTCTGGCAACCATAGCAGCGACCATTGCTTTTTTATATGGGGTCAAAGTCCATACAGCAGCCTATTTTGCGATAGCCCTGTCCGTGCTTCACTATACCCTCTACCTTGTAGGCAAAGAAGCTTTCTATGTCCCTACAGACAAGGAAACAAAGTACAGAATCAAAGCTATCATAGATACCTTTGGATACCGTTTGGGAGATGCTTTGGGCGGAGGTGTCAGTACGCTTTATCTACTTGTACTTGCTCTGATAGGCTCAGATTTCATAGCAGGCCTGGGATTTTTCATTTTTCTGGCAGGAATTGTCTGGATACCAGCAACAGTCTATTCTGATAAAGAGTACAAACGCCTTTCCCAATTCAATGCATCAAAATAGGATGAGGATTTATGATGAGAAAAATCATTATCTTTTTGCTTGTTTTTGGAAGCCTGTGGAATTCTGGGTGTGTTTCTCCACATCGTAAAAAAGAAATCAAGGCAAAGAATCTTTCGGAAAAGAAAACGGAAATCGTGGCTAAAGATATTCCCCCCAAAGAAAATATTTCTAAGGCAAAAAGAGAATACCAGGGAAAATACAAAGACGATAGACGCTTTCTGTCTCTCCAGGAAATGGTTTCCAAAGAAAAGGAAAAAACATTTTCTTTATTCTCTCAGAAAACGGGTATGTTTATAACGGACAACGAAAGCATAGCCATTGTGTTTCAGGACTATTCTCTCCAAGATCCTTTTGTCTCTAAAGTTTTTACTTCTTTTGAGAAAGATGCCAAAACCTGGCTGATTCACCTTAGCGTAGAGCCATTCATCACTTGCAGAGAAGATCTATCGCAGACTTTACGATTTCGCTTGCTGGAAGTTATTTTGGAGCAAAAGGGTATAGCAGGCAAATTGCCTTCCTGGTTTTCATCAGGACTGATTTATTTCCTTGCCCAGGATGAAAAACCCTTGCTGGACACTTTTGCTCAAAAAATTCTCGAAGATGGCCGCACTTTGCCTGAAATACTCAAAAGCGTAGTTCATAAAGAGTGCCCTTTTCCAGACTGGGAAGGATTCCTTGCTTTTCACTTCTTGCAAAATTATTATCCTGAAGGCTCGGAAAAACTCAAAATTTTTCTCAATCGTATCCTGGAAGAAGGACACGACTGGGAAAGCGAAATACAAGAAGTTTTTCGGATTCCTTCTTATACCTGGTATGAAAAAAGCCTCCATTTTTCGCTTGCTCATCTTGCTCAGAAATATCGCTCTGCCTGGATTGAATACAGAAAAACGCTAAGGCTGTATTTGCAAAAAAACTATACAGAGGCTATCCCTCAATGGAAAAAATTACATCTGCAATATCCCGATAGCTTCATGACAGGAAATCTCCTATTCTGGCTTGGGATGTGCTACTATCGCATAGAGCATTATTCTACAGCACTGGAATATTTTGAAAAAATCCTTCAGCAGTTTTCTTGTCAATGCACTCATATCGCACAGGTTCACTATCGCACTGCCCTTTGCCAGTACTACCAAAAAAATATGCCTCTGGCTATTGCCAGGCTGGATGATTTTATTCGGGATTTTCCTGACCATGATTTGATCCAGGGTGCTTTTTTCTATTTAGCACAAGCCTTACAGGAAGAAAATCAGCCTCGCCGTGCTATAGAGGTATATGAAACCTTCCTCCAAAGGTTTCCTGCTCATGCAAGAAAAAAAGAAGCCCTATTGTGTGCATCGGAAATCAGCATGAAATTCGGATGGCTACGGAGAGCAAGAAACTATAATCAGGCCATTTTACTCTTAGACAATATATCTGAGTCAGAGAAGAAGAAAAGCCAGGAAACCATCGAGTCTCTGGACTGGATAGAAAAAAATCCTCTGGATGCGCCTATTGCTCAAAAGCTGGAAAGCATGTTTGCAAATTTTTCTCAAAAATCTCTGGCAGAGAAAAAAGCTCTTGTGCAGGAAATCTCTTTCATGGGAAAAATCGCTCTGCCCTTTGCACAAAGTCTGAAATCAGAAGGCAAAGACCTCTTGCCTTATATAATAGATTCAATCCGATCTATAGAAACCATCGAGGCAGCAGAATTCTTGCTAGAAATACTCTGGCAAAATCCAGAAATGTCCGAAAAAATTCTCCTGGCCCTTTTGGATACAGGGATTCCTTTTTACGCCCTGGAAGCCAGGATCAAAGAAAAAAGAGAAATTTTTTCTCCTGACGAGGCAAAGCAAATTTTGAAGACTATCCAGGATATAAGTTTGGATGTGCCTGTTTCCTTGCAAAAAAGATTCCCTGACCTTCTAAAAAAGCTTCATTCCTCGAAAGAAGAGCAGTTGAAAATGCTCCAAAAATTGATTATAGAAGCGGATAGTGAGCAAATTCCTGTTTTGATCAAAGTAGCCCAGAGGCCCAATGATATATCGGTAAGGATACAGGCCCTCAAAAATCTTCTTTCTTTTCCCAAGCAGATACAAACAAAGATGATCGAAGGATTTTTCCAGGATCAGGACATTCGCATAATCCTTCTGGCTATCCAGGCCTTAGGAATGATAACGGAATATCCTCTGGCGATTTTAGAGCCTGTATTGAAGTATCAAGACTTAGAGATAAAGCTCGCTGTTCTGGAAACCCTATCCAAATCAGCTTCTCCTTCCCACTGGCAAGCTATGATAGAACAACTGAAAGACCAGCGTCCTGGCGTTCGAGAAAAAATCAAAGAATTCAGCAAAAAAATTCCCTCCAGGAAAATTCTTCCAGTCCTTCTGGATTGTTTTATACAAGAAGAAAAGCCACTGTACTTCTATACTGCTATAGTAGAATTGATAGAAAAAAATATAGGGAAGTCTCTTCTTTATACCCCAAACATGACAAAACAGCAAAGGCAAGAAATCGCTAAACGGCTCGAAAATGCTCAAAAAGAAAGGCTGGATTAGATGGAAAGCTTACCCAGGAATAGTAAAAAAATGCAATGGTATATTTTTTTGTGGAGAAATCTTGTTTACTATCGTTCTTCTCATATATGGTTGATGTTAGGAACGTTGATCTCTACGGCTATTATTGTAGGGGCTTTGGGGGTGGGAGACTCTCTTCGCTATAGCCTGGGACAGATTTCTTTTCAACGGCTTGGCAAAGTGGAATACTCTTTTTCCTCAGGTCGCCTGGTTCAGATACGGCTTGCCAGGGAAATGAGTTCACGAGGGAAGATGGAGGTTTCTTATGCACTAAAATTAGGCTCATTTGCCAAAAGCAAAGATGCCACGATTTCAGGAGTGCAGCTATGGTGTGTTGATTCTCTCTTTTGGAAACAGAATGAGGGAGATTCCCCGTATCTAAGGGAAGACGAGGCGATTGTAAATTTTCGGCTTGCTCGTACTCTTGGCCTCAAGGAAGGGGATTCTTTCCTTTTGCGTGTTGACAAAGCTTCTTTTTTTCCTAAAGAATCTTCCTTTTCTGCACGAGGCCAGGATAGCTTCCCTTTGAGACTCCATATAAAAAAAATCGCCAGGGATTGGGGAAATTTCGATTTGAGCATCCATCAAATTGCTCCTTACAATGTTTTTGTTTCCTATGAATGGGTTTGCAAACAATTGTCGGTTACAGACTATGCCAATGTGTTTTTGGTATATGATTCTCAGGGGATGTCTCTGGATAAAACCAACAATATCCTGGAAAATTGTTTCCAACTGGAAGACATTGGCGTTCGATTAGAGGCTGATCCAGAAAAATCTGCTTTATATTTGAAATCCCCCAGAGTCTTTTTGGATGATGCCTTGGCAAAAGCTGCACTGATGTGCGATCCGCAGGCGCAAGGAATTCTTGCCTATTTTGTGAATAGCATCCAAAAAGGAGAAAAAAGCACTCCCTATTCTTTTTTGTGTGGAGCAGGATTCCCTTTTGTCCCCAATGATATAAAAGATGGGGAAATTCTTGTCAACGAATGGCTTGCGCAAGATCTCTCTGTTGTACCTGGGGATCGAGTCGAGATTGCTTATTTCATCCCAGGCGACCTAAGAAAGATGGAAGAATCCAGGAGTTCTTTTGTTGTGAAAAAAATCCTCCCTATGGGCAGGGAGACAATCGCTCCTTACCTGATGCCCGATTTTCCTGGCCTTGCCACAAGCGAAAATTGTAGGGATTGGAATGCAGGGATTTCTATTGACTTTAGCAAAATCCGTAAGAAAGACGAAGACTACTGGAAAGACTACAAAGGTACCCCAAAAGGCTTTATTTCTCTACAGAAAGCTCAGACTCTGTGGAACAGCCGCTATGGAAGCTTTACTGCGATCCGCTATCCTTATAAATCCCCTAAAGAAATCCTGGATACATTACAAAAAAGTCTTTCTGCAAAAGACTTTGGTCTTGGTTTTTCAGATATAAGAAAACAATCGCTGGAAGCAAGCATGCAAGGTGTAGACTTTGCACAGCTTTTTTTAGGACTGAGCTTTTTTCTGGTGGTTGCAGCCTTGCTCCTTCTAGGACTTTTGTTCTATTGGAATATGGAAAATCGCTCTCAGGAAAATGCCAGTCTGATGGCATTGGGCTTTTTTCCATCTGAAATTCGCAGATTCTATCTCTATGAGGGAGGTATCATTGTACTGGCTAGTACGATTCTAGGCACAGGTGCAGGCATTCTATACACAAAAGTCATATTGTACGCGCTAGTAAACTTCTGGAATAATGCAGTAAGAACTTCTTCCCTATTGTTCCATATAGAGATTTCCAGCCTTGTAGCAGGTTTTTTGGGTTCTTTGTCCATGGCTCTTGCTACCATTGTCTGGACATCCTGCCGTTTTTCTCTTTCGCCAAAGCAGGAATGGGATAGAGAATCCCTGGCGTATCTTCCAGAGGAATCTTCCCAAACCAGAAAGATCTGCGCATTCTGCCTGTTTCTTTGCATCACAGGTGTCTGTGGAATCCTTTTCTGGGCATCTCAGGGAAAAGGGCAGGAATTCGCAGGTGCTTTTTTTGGGGCGGGTTTTCTGATGCTTTGCGCCAGTATTCTTTTGTGCTATCTGCTTTTTGTCTATGGAAAAAAACTGAGCAAAAAATTTCGATTCACACCTTTTGTCTATATCGTGAGGAACTGCCTGAGAAGAAAAGGCCGCAGCCTGATAACCATAGCCCTTCTTTCCTGTAGCCTCTTTCTGGTTGTATCGGTTGCCTCCAATCGCATTGACCTTACCCTGTCGGCCTCAGAAAGAACTTCTGGAACAGGAGGATTCGCCCTCTGGTGCGAGACATCACTTCCTTTTTTTCATAATCCTGGAACACAGGAAGGCCGCTATGAGCTAGGACTATCGGAAATACAAGAAAAAGATTGGGATATCCTTGCAATACGCTCCAGAAAGGGAGACGATGCAAGCTGTCTGAATCTTAACAGAGTCAGCCAACCTTCGCTTTGCGGTATTCCGACCAGGGCTTTTGCAGAATATAAACCTTTTTCTTTTGTGGCATGGGAAAACAAGAGACTGGAAAATCCGTGGCTGTTCCTGGAAAAAGAAATCTCTCCTGATGTTATTCCTGCTTTTGCAGACTACAACACCATTGTCTGGGGACTTGGCAAAAAGATAGGAGACAGGCTCCAGTATCAAGATGAAACAGGAAAAACATTCTATATCCAATTGGTTGCAGCCCTGTCAGATTCTATTTTTCAAGGCCAGATATTGATTGCAGAGCATTTTTTTCTTCAACATTTCCCTTCCGATGCTGGTATAAAAAAATTTCTCGTCTACACAAAGCATCCCCAGTCTCTATCTAAAGATATTGCGCGTGCGATGGAAGACTATGGCATAGAAATTGTCGAAACCCAGGATCGTCTCTATGAATTCCAAAAAGTTCCCAATACCTATCTAAACATTTTTCTGGCACTAGGAGGCCTGGGGATTGTGCTGGGGACTTGCGGGCTTGCGGTTCTCATAAAAAGAAATATCCTGGAAAGAACCAGGGAGATTGCGATTCTTCAGTCTCTGGGTTTCAGGAATCAAGAAATCCTGGCTTTTCTTATGGCCGAGTATCTTTTTCTTGTCCTTTTGGCAATGGCCTGTGCCTTTGTCTGTTCCTTTATATCCCTCTTGCCAGCCATGAGATTTTCCTATCACCAGATTCCCTGGATCTGGATTTCTGCTTTATTCCTGGGCATTTTTTTAAACGCCCTTGCGTGGGTTTTCTACTCCACACGATCTGCGTTAGGCGGATTTAGGAAACCATGCAATATGGACAGGCAATTGTTTTAATGCTTTCTTGACAATCGCTGGTATTTTGGCTACAATGCTGCTTTGAGATTGCAAACTGCCTATCGTTTGTCAGGAATTTTTCATCTGTATTGCAGAAAAAATATATAAATCAAACTATTTATTGATGAGGTAAAAAATCTATGGCCGAAGAAAAAGTAGAAAAAACAGAAGAATCTAAATCGTTGGATTTCATTCGGAGCATCGTCGTTGACGATTTTAAGACAGGCAAGCATGGTGGAAGGCTGATGACCCGATTCCCACCAGAACCTAATGGTTATCTGCATATTGGTCATGCAAAGTCCATTTGCCTGAATTTTGGAATAGCCCAGGAATTCAAGGGAGTCTGCAATCTACGCTTTGACGATACGAATCCTTGCAAAGAAGACATCGAATATGTCGAATCCATCCAGGAAGATGTAAAATGGGTAGGATTTGATTGGGAAGACCGTCTTTATTATGCTTCCGATTATTTCCAGAAACTCTATGAATGCGCTATAGAATTGATCAAAAAGGGCAAGGCATACATTTGTGAACTGACTCCTGATCAGATCAAAGAGTACAGAGGAACTCTGACTGAGCCTGGAAAGGAAAGCCCTTACAGGAATCGCTCTATTGAAGAGAACTTAGAGCTATTTGAAGGCATGAAAAACGGAAAATTCGAAGACGGAAAGTATGTTTTGAGAGCCAAAATAGATATGGCTTCTCCTAATATCAATATGCGCGATCCTGTTATGTATAGAATCCTTAGAGCCACGCACCATAAAACAGGGGATACCTGGTGTATCTATCCCATGTATGATTATGCTCATTGTGTTTCGGATTCTGTAGAGGGGATCACCCATTCTATATGCACACTGGAATTTGAAAACCACAGACCTCTTTATGACTGGTTCATAGATGAGCTGGGTTTACCCAACCATCCGCAGCAGATTGAGTTTGCCAGACTCAACCTCAACTATACGGTTATGAGCAAACGCAAACTCTTGCATCTTGTAAAAGAGCATCATGTTGCTGGTTGGAATGATCCCAGAATGCCAACCATCGCAGGCATGAGAAGAAGAGGCTATACACCTGCTTCCATTCGCAATTTCTGTGAAAAAATTGGGGTTGGTAAAACCGAGAGCACAATTGATATTGCACTTTTGGAATACTGTGTGAGAGAAGATCTCAATAAAATTGCACCTAGAGTCATGGGTGTTTTGCGCCCCTTACGCGTTGTGATCGACAACTATCCTGAAGGCCAGGTAGAATATCTGGATGCACTTTACCAGTCTGACAATCCTTCTATGGGAACGAGAAAAGTCCCCTTCTCCAGGGTTTTGTATATAGAAAAAGATGATTTTATGGAAAATCCCCCTAAGGAATTCTATCGCCTTGCTCCTGGCAGAGAAGTCCGTCTGCGCTATGGATATTTTATCAAATGCAATGATGTCATCAAGGATGAAAAAACTGGAGAAATCGTAGAGCTCCATTGTACATACGATCCAGAAACAAAGGGTGGTAATGCTCCTGATGGACGTAAGGTGAAAACAACGCTGCACTGGCTATCTTCAGCCTATGCCATTAAAGCCGAAGCAAGATTGTATGACCATCTTTTTACCAAAGCTGATCCAGAGGAAAATGGCGAGAACTTCCTGAGCAATTTCAATCCCAAATCTCTGGAAGTGATTGAATGCTTCGTCGAGCCTAGCTTGAAAGAAGCTAAAGTTTCCGACAGATACCAGTTCGAAAGACTGGCATATTTTTCTGTTGATCCTGACTCTACGCCAGAAAAGCTGGTGTTCAATAGAATCGTCACATTGAAAGACGAATGGAGCAGAATACAGAAAGGCCAGACCAATAAACCCGTCAAAGGGAAATAGAAATGATTCTATAAGATTGTAGCCGCAGGGTTGCGCCGAAAAAGTCATGTCTTCTCAAAAGTCTGATGCCAGCGCAATCCCTGCGTCTTTGTTCAATACCCTTTAACTGGATCATTCAAAAAGGTTCGATTCCGCTAGTCTCTATTGGCAAAAGACGCAGGGATTGCGCTGAAGGTCGTCTTTTCCAAGTAGATGGTCATTTTCGGCGCAACCCTGCGGCTACAAATCATGCTATGTAAGTCATTATTGCTTAATGCGTATGATGTCTAGGTTTATAAGCAGCATAGTCTTAGTCTTATTGCTTAAAAATTATCAGTGTCCATCTGCGTTTATCTGTGGTTGAATAAATCTTTAAATTTATATAAACTATTGGGAGACAACAATCCTAATTTAACATTGTTAAAATAGTTGGTACAACAGGGAAACATATTTTCGATATGGAAATTATAAAGTTAGACACGAAAAATCATTCTCAGATCATAGAAAAAGCAGTGAATACCCTGGAAACCCAGGGTCTTTTGGTTTATCCAACGGAAACCTGCTATGGTGTTGGTGTAGATAGTACCAACCAGAATGCTGTTGATAAGATCTTGAAATACAAAAGCAAACGGCAGGATAAGCCCTTGTCTGTAGCGGTTTGCGATAAGAATATGGCACAGGAGTATGCTGTCTTGAATGAAACAGCACAGAATATTTTTCATAATTTTTTGCCTGGCCCAATCACTGTAGTTTGTAAAGATAGGGGAAAGCTGGCAAAAGGAGTTGCGTCCTCGCTCGGCACACTAGGACTCCGTCTGCCCAAGTATCCTCTTATCCTGGAAATCGTTAAGGCTTTCGGTAAGCCCATCACCGCAACTTCTGCCAACGTTTCTTATAAGAAAACACCGTATTCTATTGAAGATATTTTAGAAAATACATCTCAAAGACAGAAGAATCTTCTAAGTCTCATGATAGATGCAGGCGAGCTTCCTAAAAGAAAACCAAGTACGGTAATGGATACCACACTAGAAGGTATTCATATTCTAAGAGAAGGGGATATTTCCATACAAAACTGTCGAGTTTTCTTATCTGAGGGAGAAGAGAAAACTCAGAAATTTGCAAAACAAATCCTGGAAGAAATCGAAGAACACATAGGCAACAAGTTGATTCTGTTTGAGCTGTATGGCGATCTAGGGGCGGGGAAAACCTATTTTACAAAATTTTTCAACCATTTCCTGGGAGTAACAGATAGCATTGTTTCTCCAACATTTACGCTTTGCAATGAATACAAGACATGCTATAAAGGAAAAAAGCTGGAGATCTACCACATAGATGCTTATCGTATGTATGATCCAAGAGAAATGGACGATTTAGGAAGCGACAATATATTTTCGGATTCTCATCTCGTTTTCATCGAATGGGCGAGCAAAGTAGAAGAATATCTTTCAGATTATAAAAAAAAGGCACTCGTTGTTAAACTGCATTTGATACATGTTTCTCCTGAAGTTCGTAAGATAGAATATCTGATTGTTACATAGTTTTTTGTGTATCATTTTTCACCTAAAAGGAGTTTTTTATGAGAAAAAGTATTGTGTATTTTCTCCTTGTTCTTTGTTCTTGTGTTTTCGCTCAAGATAAAAGCATTTATAAAGAATACAAGAATCAATTTTTTCAAGGTATATTAGACTCAATACAAGAATTCGAGAAGACACCTGCCCGCCCAGAAAAAAAGTTCCGCATGGACTTTACAGACAAGCAATTCCCAACAGACAAAAAGCTCTATACTACTGTGTGGCATAATGAGCCAATTTCTCAGGGAAATAGTGGAACATGCTGGGCTTATTGCAGTACCTCTTTTTTTGAATCGGAAATCTTTCGGTTGACAGGAAAGAAGGTAAAACTTTCGGAAATGTATACAGTGTATTGGGAGATAGTAGAAAAGGCCAGAAGGTTTGTCCAGCAAAGAGGTGATTCTAATTTTGATGAAGGTTCTCAAAGCGGAGCTGTCATCCGAATCTGGAAGCAATATGGAATCGTTCCAGCAGAAGCCTATACCGCTATGAAGCCAGGGCAGAAATTCCATAACCATGAAACCATGTTCAATGAAATGAAAAAATACCTGGAATCTGTAAAGGCAAACAATGCCTGGAATGAAAAACAAGTTTTGGAAACCATCCAGGCTATCATCCATCATTACATGAGTGTTCCACCAGAAGTGATTACAGCAGATGGCAAAAAAATGACACCTAAAGAATATTTTGCGAGCCTGAAACTTTGCCTTGACGATTATGTAGATCTTCTCTCTCTCAACAAAGATCCTTATTACCAGATGGTAGAGTATGTCGTCCCTGACAACTGGTGGCATAATAAGGAACACCTGAACGTTCCTTTAGAGGATTTTATGTGGGTACTCAAAAATGCTTTGACGAATGGTTATTCTGTAGATTTTGGAGGAGACGTTTCTGAACCAGGATATGATATGTTCGCCAAAGTAGGCGTAGTTCCTACCTTCGATATTCCTTCTGAATTCATTGATGAACATGCCCGCATGTTCCGATTTTCCAATAATACAACAACAGACGATCATGGAATCCATTGCGTAGGGATATATTCTCAAGGAGATAAAAACTGGTATCTCATCAAGGATTCTGGCTCTGGCTCTCGTAATGTAGAGCCTGTCGGATATGTTTTTTATCATGAAGACTATATCAAGCTGAAAATCATGAACATTCTTGTACACAAAGATGCAGCAGGTAAAGTCTGGCAAAAGTATCTTGAGGTTTCCAAAAAATAACATCTGATGTGTTGGACAGGCATAATTTTTATGCCTGTCCATGTCTTCAAAAAAATCATCTACAACACCTACCAGGAAAAAATATGAACGATCTCTTTCTTATCAGCATGTCAGAAGAAGACAAGTGGGAGCCTATTTATGTAGAGACTCCTGCAATCGTAGGGCGATCCCAAGACGTAAAGATAAACATAGACAACGAAAGCATCTCTGGAGTCCATGCCAAAATCATCAGTAAAGAAAATTCTTATATCCTAACAGATTTAGAGAGTACCAATAAAACCAGAGTCAATGGGGAAATATGCAATGAGGTGGTTTTACGGGATGGGGATATGGTGAGCTTTGGCTATAAAAATTTTCTGGTACTCATTGTAGAATGCCTGCCCCGCCTTTTTCAGCCAGAGTCCAATCGTACTATAGCCATTCCTCTACGTCCTTTCCATATTGGGAGAATATCTACAAACCATTTAGGCATTTCCGATGCAAGCATTTCCAGCAAGCATGCCACAATATACGAAGAAAATGGAGAGTATTTTGTTAAAGACAATAAAAGTACCAATGGTACAAGAGTGAATGGCAGTAGAATCCAGAATTCGATTCTTCACGATGGAGACAAGGTATCTTTTGGAAAATGGAATGCTATTTTTTTGCTGGAAAATAAAAAAGAGCAGAAATTCTATCTGCGTCCTCTCTCTATGGAACGAGACAAAGAAATATGGGAACTCAAAGAAAAAACTACCATAGGAAGAACAGAAGAGAACGATATTATTATTCCTAAAAGCTCTATTTCCTCCAACCATGCTGTAATCTTTTATTCTCAAGGAAGATACTGGCTAAAAGATCTGGAAAGCAGGAATGGAATCCGTGTAGGTGGTGTAAAGGTCACAGAATCGCCCCTGAAGCATGGAGACGAAATTCTCATCGGAAAGGAAGCCTTTCTTTTTTTTAGCAAGGATCTGCCTCAGGAACAGCATTACCTTGTGATTCTTTCTGGGGAAAGAGGTGGTGAAGAAATTCCTCTGGTACAGCCTAAAATTTACATTGGAAGAGATAAAGAGTGTGATATCTGCCTTGATGTAAAAGAAATGTCTAAACGCCATGCTCAAATCGAAGTGAAAGAAGGAGTTTTTACTCTTAGCGACTTAAAAAGCACGAACAAGACCAGGGTGAATGGAGAGCCTGTCGAAAAAGTCATTCTCCACCATGGCGATGAAATCCAGATGGGCACCCAGTATTTTATTTTTCGTAGCTCTACCAGTGCCAGGCCAAAAGCATTGCAAGAAGAGAGTTTCGTCTTACTTCCTGTGTATAAAAAAGGATATGGAATCCCCATCCCTATTAAAGATAGTTGTAGTATAGGCAGGGATAAGGATAACAATATCGTTTTGAGCCATTCGAGTGTTTCTCCTAAGCATAGTTTGATTCTTGTGGAAGAAAACGTATACTATCTCTGTGACCGTGCTTCAAAAGAAGGTACCTGGCTGAATGGACAGAGAATCATTCGAGATGCTTTGCAGCATGGAGATGAAATCACCATAGGAAGGCAAACCTATTTTTTCAAAAGTAGTTTGCGACCTTTGAGTAACGATACCACAAGCGCACCTCCTCCCTGGTTTACTGCCGCTGCAGTAGCTGCGGTTTTATTATTATTTGCCTCTTTTGCATATTCTATTCTGTTTAAACAGGAAAGCAAGATTTCCGAAAAAACAGAGATTGTCCAGAGCAAGAAGGAAGAAATCAAAGACGATGAATGGATGAAGGAATGCAGCGAAAAGACTCATAAGCTCATGGAGAACTATCTCTATGAGGAAGCTTTGCAGGAAGTAGAAAACTACAAGGTAAAAATGGCTTATATCGTCAGCAAACAGAAATTGCAAGAAGAAGCAAATCTCATTCAGGAGAAGCTCAAATTTTTCCAGGAGTTTGTAGACTTTGTAAAAAAATCCCCTAAACAGATTGCCCTTTCTCTTCCTGACATTGGACTATGCTATATCGATCAGGAAAAGAGCGATACACGGCATATTCAGTTGCATCTTGCTCAAACCAAGGAAAGAATGACTCTGGCATGGAATGTTGTTTCCTCCAAAAATTTTCTGGAAATTATGAACCAATGTGGAATTTCGGAAAAAAATCCTTATATGGCTGCTTGCTATGCTTTTGAAAGAAAAGAGCCCCAGTATGCAAAGGACTGCCTTATCATTGCTTGGAAACAATCTGTAAGCGATCAGGATAAAAAGAAAATAGAAACACTGTATGCTAAAATCATAAACTCTCCTGTCCCAGCAGATGGCTTTGTTCTTTATGAGAACAAACTGGTATCGGAAGAAGAGAAGGTAAAGCTAGAAATTCAGAAAGAAAAAGAACTCGCTGCGCAAAAGGCATTAGACGAACAGCTCAAAAAAGAGGAAGAAAAAGAGCAGGAAAAGATTGCCAGGGAGATAGCTATAAAGGCGGAAAAAGAAGAATTTCCTATGAGATACGCTATTCTGGATGAATTTGTCAAGACTTATAGCTATAGTAAAGCCATCGAAAAATTCAAAGAATATTCCCAAGAGTTACAAACTCCAGAATTAAAGCAAAAGGTCGAAGATAGGATACAACAGATACAGCCTATGGCTTCCTTATTCCAGAAGCTGATTGCTGGTATTAATGAAAACAAGCTTGCAGACAACAAGCTGGAGATTAGCAAAGACTTTAGCGTAAAGCTGGTTTGGGCCAATGAAGAGCAGTTCAAGGTCACATTCCCTCAGGGTGAATCACGCTATCAATGGTACTCTTTGCCGCCTTTACAAATATACCAATTTTTTCAAAAAGTGCATCTGGATGCTAAAGATATATACTATTTAGGTGTTTTCTGTTTTGAAAATAACCTTATGCAAGAGGGAAACCAAACGTTCATCAAGCTCCTGGACATAGTCCCTCAAAGCAAAAACAAAATAGACAAATTCCTGGCTGATATGCTTGGCATTCCTGTTCCCAAAGAAGGGTTTGTCCCTCATCATGGTATGCTCATTACCAGAGATGAAAAAGAAAAAAGGACTAAGGGGTTTGTCAAATTCCGAGGCAAATGGGTAACTGCTGAAACCAAAGAAAAGCTGGAAGCTGGATATATTCTCTATGATGGCAAATGGATGACACCAGATGAGAAAAAATTGCTTGCAGGCGGTTATATACAATACAAAAATAAATGGTATACTGCCGAAGATTTGGAAAATGTACGAAGCAAATGGGCGGATGCCTGGACAGCAAGCACGGATAACTATGATGTCAAGACAAACATAGGGAAAAAATTCATAGACGAGCTGAACAACTTTATGGAAGGCTCTTACCAGGAATACAAAAGAATCTTCAACCTGCCAGCCAAAAAGCGAATGAAGATTTATGCCTTCAAAAACTACGAAGACTACAGAGAGTATTGCCTTTCCAGTGGAAATGCCAGCCAGCTTAGAGCAGGAGGCTTTGCCACAAGCAGGGATTTAATTGGTGTCGCATGGATGAGAAATAGCACCAAAGATCTTATGGAAAAGATGATACACGAAGGGGCGCACTTATACCATTTCAATTCTTGCCCCAACCTGAATGCCCCATCCTGGTTCGCCGAAGCTGTTGCCACACAATTCGAAGGATATCAATGGGATGGAAAAAAACTTACAGTGGACTGTCTCTCTCGCTCCCGTCTTTTATGGCTACAAAGAAAAATGCTAGACAAAAGACACATCCCGATAGACAAGATGATGCAGGGGGATGCCCTGGAATACATCAACAAAGACCCCGAAGAGGCAGCCACTTTCTACGCTCAATCGTGGGGCCTGTATTATTATTTATGGAGACATCCTGAAAAAGAATACCAGACCCGCTTCCAGACTTTTGTCCTGAAAATGAACAAAGGCCAGTATTCAGGAAAAGAGGACACTGCTTTTATGAAAGAATTTGCTAGCGATGTTCCTGTTATGGAAAACCAGTGGAAAAAATTCATTTTGCAACTCAAGTAATGTGTAGTGAACCCATTTGGCCGGATAGTTTTTTGGTATGTTTAAGTGTGTAATATTATACACAAATATTTAAAAAATGTCAATTTTTTTTATTATCTTGATAAAACCACTATGAAAACAATTCTTCTTTTCGCGTTTTGTCTTCTTCCCCTGATAGTAGCTCAGGACAATCCTAAGCAAGAATATCTTATTCTTTCAGAAAAATTGGTGCAAACTGCTTTGGAAGAAGAAATTGGCTATCATCTTTTGGGAGATCTTTGTAAAATAGGCCATCGTCTGGTAGGATCGGAAAATTCTTTGAAAGCGGTGCGTTGGGCTTGTGCAGAGCTAAAAAAATTGGGTGCAGATCGCATTACACTTCAAGAAGTCATTGTCCCTCACTGGGAGAGAGGAAATGTAGAAGAAGCTGAAATCGTGGAATGCAAAGAACTAGAAGGACGTAAGCTGAATATCTGTGCCTTGGGGCAAAGCCTGGGTACTTCGACTTCGGGAATTGTTGCTGGCGTTTTGGAAGTATCCTCTCTGGAAGAATTAAAAGAAAAAGCCAAAGAGGCTAAGGGAAAATGGATTTTTTTCAACCGTCCGATGGATCGGGCTTCTCTGCATACATTCCCTTCATACGGCAGAGCCGTAGACCAGAGATTCAGAGGTGCTCTGTTAGCAGAGCAAGTCTCAGGCGTAGGAGCTTTAGTTCGCTCGATAACTACATACCATGACAATGTGCCACACACAGGCGTAATGGACGAAAAGGCCCAGGTTCCTGGTGTATCACTTGGGCTTCAGGATGCTGACTTTCTAAGCAAGGCATTAAAAAAATATCCGAATCTCAAAATTCGGATGGTACTTTCATGCCACAGACTGCCTCCCTGTATTTCTTACAATATACTGGCCGATATTACTGGCAGTGAAAAGCCTGAGGAAATCATCGTTGTGGGAGGACATTTGGATTCCTGGGACAAAGGCGAAGGAGCGCACGATGATGGTGCTGGCTGTATTCAGTCCATGGAAGTTTTATCTTTATTCAAGAGGCTAGGGATAAAACCAAAGCGTACAATACGATGCGTTTTTTTCATGAATGAAGAGATGGGTACGAATGGGGCTATTCTGTATGGAAAATTTGCAGCAGAAAGCAAGGAAAAACATATAGCTGCAATAGAAGCAGACAGAGGAGCTTTCACTCCAAGAGGCTTTACTATAGATACAAAAGATAAATCTTTGATGAAAAAGATGGTATCATGGCTGCCTTATCTTCAAAAAGCCAGCATTGAATGGGTTCGCCCTGGAGGCTCTGGGGCCGATGTGGCTCAAATCAAGAATGCAAAAGCACTCATTGGATACGTTCCTGATGACCAAAGATATTTTGACTTTCATCACTCTGCAAACGATGTATTTAGTGCCATCCATTCTCGCGAGATGGAGCTAGGAAGTGCAGCCATGGCGATTTTTACCTTTTTGCTTAGTGAAGAAGGGCTTTGAAACAGGTGTTACATTGTACGCACTGGGAATGCTAGAATTTTTTTGACAGGTTACTTAATTTGACAATGTTAAATTCCAGTTGTTGATTAGCAAGATCTTACGAAAGATTTAGAAATTAATTCGTTGTCTTTATCGTCATACGTGTTAAGCAATAATCACTTACATTGCAATGATTTGTAGC
>CALKWO010000214.1 GCA_938003875.1 uncultured bacterium | reverse complement strand
CAGATCGGAATGGTGTATCAGCAGAGAGGGGAGTTGGAAAAGGCTTTGGATTTCTACCAGCGTTCCCTCAAGCTCGATGAGCAGATCGGCAACCCCTCCGAGATAGCGGGTTCCTTGCACCAGATCGGAATAATGTATCATAAAAAAGGGGAGTTGGAAAAGGCTTTGGATTTCTACCAGCGTTCCCTTAAGCTCAAAGAGCAGATCGGCAACCCCTCCGAGATAGCGCAGTCTTTGGGAGCCATGACGCTCCTATACCGCCAAAAGAATGATACCCTCAACGAGCTAAGGCAGATAGGCAGGGCACTTTTCTTGCTCCCCCATCTTCCTAACCCAGGGTTGCAAAGAACGATTGCATTCATTTTTCAAGAGACTCTGCAAAGCATTGCGCCCCAGGAGCGGGAAAAACTCCTACAATCGGCCCTCGGTGCAGAAACCGCCATGAAAATTTTGGAGATGATTTCCTGACATGGATATCCCAATGCACCTGATGATATATTGGATGTAATCAGGGAGCTTATGCCTCTATTTGCGAGAAAACAGGTTGACTTGTTTGTAGAAGATATTACAATACTAACTTCACATTGAGTTTCATCAGAATGCAGTACTTTGGAGGAATTTATGGAAAAAGATACTATTTCGATTCCCAAAAACGTTTCCGATTTCGGGAAAGAACTCAAGAGCTTGCGGGAATCCAGGGATAGATTCGTCGAGGAAGCCATCCGCAGCGAGTGGACGGGTATCTCTCCTGCTTATTTCTGCAGGAAGGGAGTTTCTATCCATGATGCGCAAGACCTTTACCAGAATTTTCTACAGAAGGTGTTGCAAAACATATCCCAATTTTCGGGGAATAGCCAGGAAGAATTCCTGGGTTGGAATTACAGCATCGCTGATCATGAATTTTGTCGGTTTCTGCAACAGAAACAACGTAAGGAAAAGGAATTGCCGGAGCAAATGGAAGTAGAAGCGAAGCAGGATAGGAAAGAAGAGGACAAGGAAGAGCTGAAAGAATGGGTCCATGCCTTTGAAGCAGCCCTGCCTCCTACCAATAAAGCAGGGCTGAGTCCTGAAAAAGCGATGGCATTATTTTTGCAAATTTTGGGATACTCGGAACAAGAAACCCTCGCTCTCATCAACAACCGATGCACGGTGAAGGAACATAACTGCCTATCTCGCTTCAAAGAATGGAAGCGAGCCAAACTAGCGGTGACACGTTACAGGGCAAGGACGGAAGTGATGAACCATATCAAAGGCTTTGGACTGATGAACATGGGCGAAGAGTATAGCGGGAAACTGTACGAAGGCTTACGTACTCGCGCCTGTTCTTATCTGGCTGTTCTGTGGTGTAACCTGGAGCTACCAGGGCAAAAAGGAGACGAAAATGAGCACTGAAATAGAAGAAATCCAAAAATACCTTGATGGAGAATTGACACCAAAGGAAGAGGAAATATGGGAAGAGAGATTAGAAGAGGACGAAGAACTCTATCGGAAGTTGCTCGATCTGATCGCCGAACGGGAAGAGCAGGAGGTAAAGAAATTCTGGATGCCTATTGATCGAATGATTCAAAGGCATAGATCAGAGTCGAAGCAGGAATTTTTTTCTCCTTCTTTGGTCATGCAGGGCAAAGAGATTTCTCCCTCTTACGCTACGAGCGTTCCTTTGAGCAGAGCGGCGGCTGGTATAGCGGGAGAAATAAACAAGGAAGGTGTAGGAGAAGCGGAGGAAATCTGGGTTTCCTCTCCTCACCGCATTTCTCTGGGGCAAAATTTCGCATTATGGACGGCCCACAACGAGAGAAAAGACAAAATATTGGTTTATATCTATTCGACTATCAGGGAGTACGTCTATTTGGAGCCAGTACGAGTGACTTTCCAGATTTCGACTCTGGTCGCTCCCCAGGGAGAATCCTTTACCGAGATACTCTCTCCCTACAGGGAAGATCCGTCTTCCGGGCTACTTCTTTTCGACCTGGGTCGGGTTTCTTATATCCAAAATCCGCATGTCACCATCGGACTATCGAGTCCCCAATTCAGTCATACCGTAGTTCATAGTCTGATGGATGTTCGGTCATAGATCATTCGTGCTTATTATCGTAACTCTTCCATCGGAAATTTCCATTTCTTTATAAAAACACGATTCATAATAAGGAGGTAGCGTGGAAAAAGTACACGAAGCATCAAGCTGGGATATCTATTGGCTCCATTTATCTTTCTATTTCCATAAATATATGGATGGTATCGCCTTGTTGATTCTGACGATACTCTCTTTCTTTGTGGATTTGTATTTCTCTTTCCACTTTTCTTTTGTCCTATCCATATCTATGGTAGGGCTGGCAGCACTCTATCTTTGGAAATTCTATCATAAACTTCGAGAAGATTGGGCGTTGTATGTGAAGTGGTCGCTTGTGTATCTTTCTGCTTATACGTTAGGGCTATTTCTGATCTGGTCGCTTGCCGTTGGTGTGGTCATCAAGTCCGTATATCATCATAATCAACCAGTGCCCATGAGCATATTGGTGCAAAATAGCTATTACTGTGTCCTGATCTACCTGTTCGGTATGGCTATCCATAGCTATTTGAGCAGGCTTCTTCATTTGAAACTTGCTTTGAAGACATATAAACTGGGGGTTGCTGGAAAAACCAGCAAGATTTTGAAGGTAGTGCAAGGATGGGAAGAACTGAATCGTTTTTTCACAGACAGGACTTACAGTGCTGCCCATTTGAAGAATCAATGGAAAACGATGTACCCTGTGAAAGCGGAAGAATTGTGCCAATTTTTGGAAGATGCTCGCAAACAGTTGAAAAGGGAAACGGACCCAGTTTTATCTCTGGTCATTCCCGATCAGAAGTGGAAAGAATTCGAGGATTGTATCCAGATATTGGGGAGACTGGCCCGTCAATGCCGTGTTCTTCCTAAAGAGCACACGGAAGCGGAAAAACCTTTACAAAAGATTTATGACAAGGCAGGGGAAGCCTTATCGAAAATCTGCTCGCTATATTCCAGAGTGCAGAACTTGATGGAGAAGAGCATAGCGAAGAATCTGGAATTTTTAAAAACAGGGATTGATGGCCCTTTGCCTGGAGATTTGCAGAAAGCTATGAAAGAAGAAATCACCCGTATCGTCTCCTTGTGGTTCCAGGGCTGGAACTATGTCTTGTGTGAGAATTGGGGTGCTTCTGCTTTCACGGTGTTGCAAAAGCAAAACGTATTTCGCATATCGGTCTGGTACGGTACCGAACCAGCCTATTTTCTCAGGGAAGAAAAGAGGAAAGAAGAGGTAGATTATTACTTCCTCTTGGAGCAGTTGGAAATCGCTCTGAAAACGGATGCGAAGACGATAGAAGAAGCCTTTGGCGAGAAGCTCCGAAATTCTTTCGGTTATAGCGCAATCGGGGTCTTGTCGCAGCCCTGCCTATCTTCTCCTCCTCTTCTGGCAAAAGGAAAAGGGGAGGGATATTCTTACAGCATCCAGTTGGAATTGTGTTCCCGATGGTACTGGCGTGAACCGAAAATGATCGTGAAAACCGAGCTGACGCTCTCCAAAGGGGAAGAAAAGTGGCAGTATCTCTGGAGCTTTTGCCGTAAAAATATGTCGGATCGGGAGTGTACACGAGAAGGCATGAAAAAAATTGATTTTCTATGGCAATGTTTGCACCTGGATTCCTGCCATAGCTCTGAAGAAAAACTCGTACAGAAATTGTTTTGCCATTCTCAAACAACAGAAGCATCCGAAGAACAGGGAAAAAAAGCTTCTCCTTTCGCTATCCCTAAGCCAGGCGGCATAGAAAGCATATATGCCGATTGGGAAAGCAATTTGAGCAGGTGCAACCCCTTGGTACAGACAATGTTTTTCCACCAAAATGTCCGGTTGGTTAAAATTCTCTGCGATATTTACGACCATCTCGACTCCGAGATAGCAAAAGAGAAAAAAGGTACTTCCCTGGAACAAGCCAGGGACATTGTAGTGCTTACGATGACCGATTTACTTTACCAAAGACTCGATCCCCATATCGGAGCTAAATTTTTATAGAAAATTTGTAACAATTCAGAAGAAAGCGTATCTATTGTAATGGAAAATGAAATTTAAAAATAAGCATCAAACTTTGATTCTTTACCTGTAAATACGCTTATAAAATATCGTTAAGGAGAAACCATCATGGAATATGAAAAATATAGAGAAAAAGCAATGTCGAGTCAGGAAAAAATATCGGATGGCTACCAAGAGGAGATGTTCTCCCAACTATTGGAGCAGATTCCCCGAATGTTTCATCATGCTTGTGGGATCATCGGGGTTGAGAAAGGATGGCAGGCAATATGTTCTCTGGTGGAAATCTATAGAGAAAAGCTTCCAGAGCCAGGAGAAAATGTAGGGGAATATCTTTGGAAAATCCTGGAAGAAGAACTAACCAGGCACCCACTGAAAAAAGAGTACGCCCCCTATACCTTCCCTACGGATTGGAAAAAGAAAGTCACATGCTATTATTATGGGCTGGAGAATAGGAAAAATATCGAGATTCCTTCGGAGTGCAAAACTGACGGAATCGCAAAATTCGCACATCGGGAAGCAGCCGTTTTGTCCAGAGCAGCCAAAGGGATAGTCCAGGCCGAAAAAAAAGCTGCTGGTTGTCCGAGTTATATAGACAAAGCCGTCGAATGGATATTTTCACCCGACATTTTCCATCTCAACGATGATTTCGCTCTGCAAACAGCCTATAGCCTCAATCAAGATAAAATACTGTTGAAAATATTCCCGCTTCGCAAATCTCCTCTGCCTACTTTGCACAAAGTGGATGTGGTATTCCATCTGCAAACCATGGTCAAGGAAACCCCTGAGCAGATACGAGCAGTGTTGATGCCTTCTACCGAGGACCCATCCTGCGGCGAGCTGGTTTTCGATCTAAGCCAGGTTTCTTATATCGCGGATCGCAGGGTTACCATCCATCTGGAGAACGAACAATTCAAAGCCACTATTACTCATTTTTCAGGAAAGGAATGACCATGAGCACAGAAGCTATCAAAAAAAACATGCCAGGTGTGTCCGATACGAGTGAAAAATCCATGAAGGAAAGCATAGACAAGGGCTTTCTATTTTTGAAATCCCTGAGAAATTATGGTAATTGGAATTGGTGCCTGGAGGAGAGTGTACGTTTCTTAACGTCTGTTTTTACTTATGCAACAATGCAACAAAGGCTGGATACTGATATAGCAGGAGAGATTACCGAAACTTTGGGATTCATCACCACGAGCTTAGAGAATGCCCGCATTTTGCCTCCTGATATTGGAAAACTAACTGAGCTATACAAAAAATTGATGCCATCCTTACATCCTGGGGGAGAATCCTATAAACGTCTACAAGAGGCTTTGGAAGCTACCCCAAAAATGATCGCAGAACACGATCCCGACAAAAACACGGTGCATACGATAATCGGTTTGTTCTGCGCAGGGGAAATAGGCTCTCTGGACTACATCTGGATACAACGTGCCAATGCCCATTATTTTTGCCCGCCTTTGTGGGCTTCTGATACGAAAAGCGCATTGAGCAATGCCCTGAAGAGCGTACAGCATTACCTGCGGTGTCAGGGATTGGAAAAAATCCCGGAAGAGAGAGAATTCCAGGTAGATTTCTTGGGCAGGATGCCCTGGAATATCAATGGTAAAACGGAAGGCCCATCTCTCGGACTGCCTGCTGCAATCAAATTTTTCAGCACGATTCTTTCGGATGAGGACGCATGCTTTGCCATACCATCGGATATCGCTGCGACAGGAGAGATTCATTTCGACCCGCACGACCTGAGCAAGAACGGCACGATCCTGAAGGTAGATGCCATCCCTTATAAACTGAGAGCCTTGTTCCGTGAAATTCCCCAGGCACGTGTATATATCCCAAAAGAGAACGAAGGCGATGTTCCTTATGCCTATCGGGACAAAATCGGTAGCCAAATATTTCCGGTAAGTCATCTGGAGGAAGTTTTTTGCCAACTTTTTGCGGATGGGAATCACGATCAGTATAAAAAAAATCTCGATCAAGCTCTTGGCTGGCGACGCAGTGGATTTACACCGAAACTGAAGAAGGCAGTAATATACTGGAGTACAGCTTTCACGATGAGGGAGAAACAGGATTCCTGGATCGGCAAGAGAGTACAGGAATGGGCCAAAGCATCTTTTTCTTTTGATGCCTCTCAGAAGAAGTATATATGCCGAAGCTTTTCCCCTGAGTCACGGGAAATGAGCGCAAACGAGATTCGAGAAAAAGCCTACAAAGAGGGAAGCTTTGTCCCGACTCTACTTGAAAACTATGCAGTGCTTATGAGTACACGTTATACCCCTGAATACCAGTCATGGGAACCTTGCTGCCGTTTCCAACTCAAAACAGAGCATGAATATTTCACGAAATCCTTTGCATGGGTAAATCTTCCCATCCAGGAAGCTTTTTTAAACTGGGATAACGCAGGCATTTGGGTGCTTACATTACAGATTGAGCTGCTGGATCCGACAGCGCAAATTTTGATGCAAGGCAGTCGAGAAAGCACACAGGCATTCATGAACGAATGTGTCAGCAATTACTTACATCTTCTAGGATTCAACGGTGCCTTCGAAAACGGACGGCAGTATAGATTCACGGTATTACGCGGGATCGAGAATTATCCGAATCGGGAAGATGCTATGGAATTGGTGCGAAAGAACACGAGCTTCTTCTATTCTCTCTGGATCGGGGTGGAACAAGATATCAACGAAAAGAAAGCGTCCATGTTGTTAGAAAACAACCAGAGTACGCGAAAGGATGTCTTCCTTGTCGTGGATGACAAACATGCACTCCTCGTGGAATCCAACCTTCGTGACCGTTGTCTGACCGAAAAACGGATTCCTGAAGGAACTCCCGAAAATTTGCGATCTCCGTTGATCAAAGCCAGACAATACTACAACGATCTGAACTATTTCCTATGGCTGGAACCCCTCTTGAAGACCAGGACTCTTTTGCAAAGCAAACAGTTCCCCCCTGAAGTACAGAGCGAATATTACCACAAAATTTCTGGAACGCGGATTGCAATCCACGGTACATACCAGACCTGGATAAACCACTGGCGAAACCTTTTCGGCATTGATCTTTTGTATCAGGAAATGGTTTCCAGCTCCGTACCCTCTAAACAAAAGGAAAAATATCCCGTCCTCTCCGTAGTCGGAGTGATTCTGGACGAAAGAGGCCGAATACTGATTACGAAAAGAAAAGTGGCCCCCTTTCCGAATCGTTGGGTCATGCCTGGAGGCAAGGTGGAGCATGGAGAAAAAACCTCCTATGCCGTATTACGCGAAGTCCGAGAAGAAGTCGGCCTGGAAGGAGAATGCGGCAGCCTTCTCGCTATAAAAGAATCTCTGCCATCTCCTGAAAATCAATTCCGACATTTTTTCATCCTGTATTACGAAGTAAAGGTGGATTCTCATGCACAAGTATTCATGAATCCAGACGAAGTGTCTGAAGTTGCCTGGGTAGATGCCCAGACATACAAAAGCTACGATATCACTCCCAAGGCACGGGAAGTTTTGGAGGAAGTGTTCAAAATGTCACGAAAAGGAGACTAATCTATGACAAGGGATAAAATACGATATCTTTATGATTTTTTCCCTTCTTTGATATCTTATCCTTGTATAATAAATGTGCATTCACATTGCAAATATTGAAGGAATCAATTGATTAAAACCTGTTTTTTTTCTTGAGATGTTCTTTAATGTTAATTATAATCTTTTTATGTTTGCATCTTGATTTCGCTCAACTTCTATCCCCAAAATAAAGTTAGATTTCATTCAAGCTCAAAAATAAATTACTATCGTCTTATAGGGAAGCTATAAGGAGAGACTTCATGGGACAGGAAGCTTTTTATTCATTTGACGAAGCCTTCAATGAACTCCAAATTGAGCGTGAGGGTGAAATAATCATCCAAAGAGGACAGATAAAATTCAAGAACTCGGATATTGAAGTCTTAAAATCCAGACAATCCTATACCGAAAACTTACAAGAACCTGTAGAAATAATTAAGTTAGAAAATTTATTAGAAGATTTAGAAGATATTGAAGAAATATCCCCTTCAAAAAATAATGATAATGATAAAGAATCAAAAGATTTATCTAAAGACTCAGCGGAGTATGAAGAGATAGCCGAATTAGAATTAAAAAATATTAAAAATATAAAAAATTTAATACATTTAGAAGATATATCTAAAGAGCCAATAATCTATAATAAAATGGCTAAAAAAAAATCAAAAAATTTCAAGAATTGGGTTAAGGAATTAGGACATCTATTATTTGGTAAGATTAAAGAATTAGGGCATGTATTACTTGGCAAAAAAATAGATGATTTAAATAGTTTAGACATACTTCAAAAATCTGAGCATTATTTAGTAGAATCTGGAGATGCTCCATCTGAAGAGATTGTAGAAATAGCCGCAGAAGAGTCCAGAATTCAGAAAAATAACGATATAAACAACAACCAAATTCAACGTGAATTAACAGAAAAAAAAATTGATAATTCCAGGTCTGCACCAAAAATATCACCTATGAGTAGCATAAAAGAAATACTAAGATATTCTTCTAATTTTGTTCTTAAAGATAGATATCAAATTATTGGATTTCTAGGAGAAGGCCGTTTTGCTCATGCTTGGCTTGCAAAAGATACAATTACTCCTTGTACCGAATTGGTAGTAATCAAGTTTCTGAAAGATGAATTTCTTCACGACTCTACCAAATATACTCTCATTTTAGATGAAGCGAAATATCTTACCAAATTAGAAGATGAGAGAGGGGTTCCCAAATTCTACAGTTCAGGAATCACTGAAATTAATGGGAAAATGTTACCATTTTTAATCACTAATTTTATACAAGGAGGAACAATAGATACATTGTCCCCCGAAGATTTAAAATTAAAATTAAAAATCGCTATTGAGGTGTGCAGAATTCTATCCGTTTCACATTTAAAAAAGATTTTACATAATGATATTAAATTCCGTCACATCATATTTTTTAAAGATAGTTTCAATGCACAACAAGAACAAGTCTCCATCATTGACTGGAATGTGGCTAAGTATTATCATGAAATTCAGCCATATAAGACATTTTCGGCAGACGAACTAAAGAGAAGATTAGTTGCTCGAGAAATAGACAATATTGGAATAATATTGTCTAAAATCTTTCCTAATGCAAGAAAAGTTCTTACTAAGGCTGAAGAACAGGCTAAAAAAGAATTAGAAAAAATAGAAGAGAAGATAATATTCGATGGTCAGAAAGAAGAAGACATCAAGATCGGAGACTCGAAATTTCCATCTTCTAACTCTGATGAGATGCAACAAAAACTTATCTTAAGCAAAATAAAAAATGTTATAAGGCATTGCTGGAGAAGCTCTACTTCTCAGTATCAAACTCCCTATGCTATATGGCATGATTTAGTTAATTCAACTTTGGAAAGTGGTTTTTTAAAAGAAAAAGAAATCGGTTTGTATTATGAGAAGAATTATTATCTATCTTTTTTTGTTATTTCTTTTATAGTAACATTATTATTTAGTTGTTTTATATCTTATCATAATATTTGTCCATATTTACATTCGATAGGATTTTATATATTATTATTCTGCTCTTTCCTATTTGTTTTTACAAAAGATAAAATTTTTTCGATTGCGTCCTATTTGTTGCCATTTTCTATAGGATTAACATTTTTAGAGGCAAATAATTTTTTTATAAGCTTTTTTTTACATAATAAAGAAATAAAATATATTATAATATTTATATTGGCACTATTATTAATATTTTTAGTATTTATTGTCTCAAAATCTGAGTTCTGTTATAGAAAATACTCAATATATGATTATATTATATTTTTGATACCTTTTGGTATAATCTTTACAATTTTTTTTAATATAATTCAATTTTTAGATACTTATTTTTTCTTTTATACTATAGGATATCTTTTTTTGACTACTAGTGCTGTATCATTAGCATTTCGAAATTATATGTATTCAAATTGTCTAAAAAGATATTGCCTCCTATTTTTTCATGGCTTAGGAGTATTGATAGTATCGTTTCATTGTTTTCGCTTCTCGTCACAATTTTTAATTGGATTATTTTTTAGCAGTGTAATATTTACTGTTGCTATCTCAATAATAATAAATAGCCGAAATGATTTTATTTCCCTTGTCCTAAATCACGGCAGAGAATTGAAAGAAGAAAAAATCCATCAATGGATGGAGAAATGTTTTTTTCGATTTTATACGTAGTAACCTAAAAAGCATGCAATACTTTTTATCTTCAGTTTGGTGGAGCATTAATGCGTAAAGATATAGAAATCAGAAATCTCAGCGATATTGTTAACCCTGAACTAGATGTTTGCACTATGGGCTCAACGTTTTCTCTTTTACGATTGCAATGTGAAGGGAAAATCGTGCTTAATCCGAAAAGAGGGCCATATATCGCAGATAGTGCACATGTAGAACTCTGCCGCAGTGCTCTTGGATTGGCCAGAGCGAATTATGTAGAATTGTTCCTAACCCCAGAATACTCATGGCCTCTGGAGCTTATAGGAGAGATAGCCGGGGATCAAGAACAATGGCCAGAGAAGGGCAAACTGTGGTGTTTGGCGTGCCAAGCACAAAGTCGTGAAGATTTTAAAGGTATACTAGATCAATGGAGAGAACAAGGGGCGTATGTAATTGACGATGCTTTTCAAACCGCACAAAGGCGACCTTTCGTCAATCCAATGATCTTTGTGTTTCAACATGAGGAACGTCTTTATCTACTGGTACAGCTTAAGATATTGCATATGGCTGATCCATGGTGTCAATGCGAAACATACGGGCTTTCGCTTGGAAAAATAATCTATCGAATAGGTGATCGTTCTTCAATTCAGTTATATGCTCTTCTTTGTGCTGATGCAATGGCCAATATCGAAATTTCTTCTCTTTTCCCCGATGAAAGTAAGCATATTGTGTTAGTCCATCCACAGCTAAATCCAAGTCCGCTCAGTCGCCATATACTTAGGATAAGAAATACCATATTTGATACTACAGAATATAGAAAAAAAACAATCTACATAACGGCTAATTGGTCTCAGAATACTTCTCTATATTCATCGGGAAAAAGCGAAAGTCTTCTGGCCAAAGAGGACCAAAACCCCTGGTCCTACGTCTGTTGCTCAGGAGAAAAGATAGAGGATGAATTACAGCAGAAAAATTCAGCGAAAGGTCTATATTTCCAGTACGATCCAAGTCTTCATTGCCAGATATGGTATGCCAATTCTGGAGTGCATCTTCAGCTTTTGCAAATACCCAAAACATATCTTAATCCTTGTGCTGTACCTGCGGGAAAAACTAAAGGAATAATAGCGATAGAGTATTGGCTGCCTACTAAAATAGATAGAAGCAAAGCAGTTGCTGGTGATGGCGATTGGATCGCTACTGAGATGGAAGACTTTCGTGCTAGGAGGATTTCAGAAATTAAGGATACCTCAACGGACAGCGAACACATACAGTGTGAGAAGAAGCGAATTGAAGCAAATGAAGCTCCTATAACTGGTGAAGACTATTTTAAGGAAGGTATATTTTATCAATCGCAAGGAGATTACTCGACTGCTATTTCAAACTATGAAAAAGCGGCAAATTCTATAGAATCCCCAATACTTTGGAATAATTTAGGGATTTGTTATAAGAATGTGGCAAAATATCCAGAGGCAGAGCATTGTTATTTTCATTCTTTAGAGATAGCCCCCCAGAAATATGAAACAAAAATTAATCTAGGTATTCTTTATTTCGAATGGAAAAAATATCAAAAGGCCATAGAAAATATATTAATGGCCATAACGATAGATTCAGAAAATCCTGAAGGATATTATCATCTTGGAAATCTTTATCAAGAACTCAAAAAATTTGAAAATGCGATTGGAGCTTATCAAAAGTCTTTACAATTAGATAGTACAAACTATTCCGTATGGTATAATTTAGGAAATGCTCAAAAAAAAATTGGAAAAATATCTGAAAGCATAGTTGCATACCAAAAAGCGGCTAAAATTAATCCAAATCAATATGAAGTATGGAATAATCTTGGAATAATATATACTATAAATAAAGAATATTTAAAAGCTATTCAATGTTATCAAAATGCAACTATAATATTACCTGAAGGACATGCAATATGGAATAATTTAGGATATGTATATATCATTCTAGAGCAATATCCAAATGCTATAATTTGTATAGAAAAAGCAATTAAAATAAAATCGGATATCCCTCAGTATTACCGAACTCGTGCGAAATACTATCAACAAATAGGGAAACAAGAATTGGCAAAGCAAGATATAATTAAAGCTAAACAATTGGAGTGCTGATTGTACATCGAATATTTATTGTATATCGGATTTTTTTCGACCTGTGCAGTTGAGCAGTTGAGGTGATATGTGTGCATTTTCTGCCTCTAAAATTTTATAGGAGGAGTGTTATCATGTTGAACATATTTTTGACATCCAGAATGAACAACGAAGTTTTTTGGGAACGCAAGATACTGGTCATCTAGCCTGCATGTGTATCCGGCAAGATATGGTTTCCCTCTTCATCTTTGCTTTGAGCTTTTACCTAAGAATCTATGAAAAAATAATCTTTACAAATGGAGGGAGATGCTCGCCTTTCAGCCATTCATCTGAAAAAACTCAAGCCGTAAAAGCTATTTCTTTATATATCCTAACTGGCCACTGGTGCCACCAGAATGCTGTGTCTATTGGTTTTCAGTGGCCGTTGGTTCCGTCCAGGTAATTTCTTCCCAGTTTTGGGTCTTGGTGTCTTTGGCTTTGGGGATGCGGTGGATGAAGCTTTTTTCGTAAACGCCTTCGTCCGTGACGATTTTGATATAGAGTTTATGGTTTTTGATACTCATACCAGATACCCAAAGATTGCCAGCAGTGGCTTTGCTGTTGGCTGGCACAACAGCAAACATCCTGGCAGTCGTTGATAGCCTGCCTGTACTGCCTGAGATATGCTGGAGGTAGACAATCACTTTGTTCCAATCTTCATTTTCGTTATTATAAATAACTACATCGTCTTGGAGATAGCCATCCACATACTCAAATTTCAGTTGTAGTTTTCTGGGTCCCTTAGTAGGCCAATAGCGTTTGATATTCAATGCTTTTTTATACCATTCATTTGCTTTATTTTCATTTTTAGCCTCACAATCTACTCCTAACAACCACATAGCATAAACATTCCCACAAGCAGCAGCCTTCAGATACCAATTTAACGCCTGATCTTTGTCCTTTTTTACGCCTATGCCTTTATCATGCATCACCCCAAGTCGTAACATGGCATAGCTCTCGTCTTTGAGTGCTGCTTGCTGATACCATGCAAAAGCCTGTGTCAAATCTTTCTTAACGCCTATACCTTCTTCGTAGCATATAGCAAGTCGGTACATGCTATCATTGTTGCCTAAATCGGCTGCTTTACGGTATAATTCCACGGCACGAATCTGATCTTGGTCCACACCATGTCCGTGCTCATAGCAAATGGCTAACGATACGATAGACTTGGTATGATTCAGGCCGCTTGCATGTTGGAAGTATTTTACAGCCTGGCTGAAATCTTTTTTCACGCCTTTTCCATAATAATAAGAATGACCCAACATGTATATTGCGAATACATGACCTGAGTCTGCCGCTTTTTGGGCATACTCTGCCGCTTTACTATAATCCTGTTCTAACAGTAAGCCATAATGATAAAGATAAGACAATAGAGTCATTGCAACACTATCCTGCATTTTATGCAAACGATCCACATCCTGCTTTTGCAGCGCAGCTTCCCAGGCATTTCCCATTTGGTAGGCCCTGGGGTGCGAGTACAAGATACAGACTTTGAAGACGCGGATGCGGGGATCATCATATTTTTTGAGTCCCAGTTCTGCTTCTTCCATTGCTTCATCATAGCGATTGTTGAGCAATCTATCCGTTATTCTTGCCAGTATTCGATCTGACGTTTCTTTTTCTGCGTAGCGAAATACCAGCTTTTGTCCAATTTCTTGATCGCTGAATGATTCTAATAAAACGCCATCGCTCCACACTTGCCACTCCCAGTTATCGTTTTTTGTGTAGCCAGCCAGCGATTGGATGCGCCCGTTGTCAATCGTCACCAACCGACCGATGCTAATTGGCTGTAGCCATCGCTCGATCTCCGCCAGTGCCTCGCGTATTGTGACGGCCTTGCCATCCTTGCCGTTATGGGCTATGCGCCAGGCGATTTGGCGACCATCGTACTCGAACATCACAGGTGTCGTCTTCTGGTGGATAATCTGAATTTTTGAGATTATGTCCAGCCCATTTCCATCACCTTGCACGCTCAGAGTGCCACAGGAATTGCTAAGCCCGAAGATTGGCATCACCTCTTTCACCTTGCTGATCTGCTCCCATGCCTGCAATGTGTCTGATTCTGCGCGGAATTGCACAGCTACTCGACGCATTGGCGGAATCACGAACTCCTGGTTCTTGTCATAGCCATAGGGTTTGGCATAGGCGATTACATTTTCCTGTGCGTCCAGGATAGGCACTTCCAAATACCTGGCAATGATAGGCTTGCTCATCTGGTTGTTGAACCAAACCGTAATTTTCCAATGCGGATTTTTTACATGCCTCTTTTGGTATTGCAACGCTTCCAGACAATTTTTGATTTCCTCCTGGTTGATTTTGTCCCAGTTGATGTAACTGGAGCTGCAAATACCAGCCTGTATTTTCAGAGAAGCATCCGTGAATAATTTGAAAATGTTGATGGTTATAGGCAAACTCGACTTGCCCTCTATTCTCACCTTGTTGGCAGTGCCAAAAGAAAAGGTCGTCCTTGTAAGATGAGTCTTGTTCTTTTTGTCCCACTGCTCCTCAATCAACTCTGTATTGGCATCCCAGGTGAGGATCATCTTCTTTATCTCCCACGACACTGGCGGCATTTGGCTTAACAGAGGATAACGGTCTTGAGTACCCACCAAACCATCGCCGTCATAGTCATTCTCCTGGGAATAAAGCAATACGCTCCAAGCGATACACAAAACTATGCTCAAGCAGTGTTTTTTCATAACTTGCATCCTTTGTGTTACAGCACTTCTCGCTTTCATTGCATACAGAAAATGATGCTTTAGGCTGGTTTACTCCCGCTGGATATTGTATGCAACGCAACTGGGAAGCACTGTAAATAACCCAATATTGATGCCTGTGTAAAAAGTCCTGCTTCGTATGAGACAAAATAATAAAGTATGAGCATTTATGCCATTGATCTTTCTACGATACAAATGGCATAAATATTTATATTACAATATACTATGGATAAAACTACAGGCTTTACTACTCAATTGCTATGCGACAAAGAGGTTTCACACAAGCAGTAATCTTGATTTCCATAGCACCGGTGTTTCCCTCTATATCTGTATGGAGTTGAATCAAGCTTATAACAGTAGATTTTTCAGGGATATTCGGTTTTCCTAAATCGCAAATAGAGACAGAATAAGACATAAATTTACCATTTTATATAATATTTTACTTACAATGGATATATTTAGAAAGCTACTAGGCAATATTTAAAATTGTATAAATCAGTTCTCAGTTCATTATTTTTTCTCTCTAATACAGAAGAGATTGAGATGGCAATTTTGTTACAAATTTTTTTTTGCCAAAAAACTTGTGGTTTATACTATGATTCTGAATGCCAGCAAAAAATTAGGAAAACCAGTACCGCTCACATTGACTCTCTTTGGCGGTTAGGTAATTGTTCAAAAGTTTTTGTCCTATACGTTAGCTGCTAATTTTTCAAG
>CALKWO010000213.1 GCA_938003875.1 uncultured bacterium | reverse complement strand
GTTTGCTTTTTCTATTTTTTCGAGCGCATTGTTCAGGGCTTCTAAGGCATATTCCCCCTACTATGAAACATTTATGACATTCAAAGGACGTTCGGCAAAACAATACAGATATGTGCTATACACAGGCATGCCTCTAATGTCGTTTGAAAAGGATTCTCTGGGAAACACGACGTACTATGAATGGGGTGGCAGTCTTCTGAGCAAGAAAATAGAAGCAAATGGAAAGGTCAGCTACTATGAATACAATAGCCTGGGAAATCTGACAAAGCAAACAGAAGATGAAGGCATAGTAACGGAATACATCTATGCCCCAGGGGATGAAACAGCAGTGATAGCGGAGAAAAACCCCAGAGGATACACAAGATATTATGAATACGACAATAAGCATAACAAAATAGCAGAGATAGACCCATCAGGAGGACGATCCGAAACAGGAAGAAACAGCCTGGGAAATATCAATAGCAGAACAAACGAGAGAGGGTACACAACGTACTACAACTACAAGGAAGATACAGACCTTCTGGAAAGCATGATAGACGCGGAAAATAAAGTAACCTACTATACTTACAACGCATGGCATGAAAAAATAAGCGAAACCTCGCCTCGATGGGAAGAGAGCAGCATACAGGATTTTACCACATATTTTGAATACGACAAGGCAAGCAGAATGAGTGCTGCACTGGATCCCCTGGGGAATGCAACGTATTTTGATTACGATAGCCGAGGCGACCTGTTTGCACGAACCAACGCCAGAGGAATCGTAACCGAATATGGTTACAACGGTTTACGCCTCAAGACAAAGCAGGAAGCAAAAGAAAACAAGGTAAGCATCCAGAAATACGAGTATGGTTATGACCCTTACAAAAACCGAATCTGGGAGAAAGACCCAAGAGAATACACGACCTACTATGGGTATGATCAAGCAGATCGGATGATAAAACAGACAGACGCACTAGGAAAAACCACATACTTTGAATACGATGCAGTAGGAAACAGAACGGTATTGCAGGATGCACTAGGAAACAGCAGCTATTTCCAATATGATAGAATGAAGCGTATGGTATGCAGTACGGATGCTTTGGCTCAAAGCGTATATTTTGGCTATGATGCAGCAGGCAACACGGTCTATGAAATAGATGCCCTGGGCAACACAGCCTACTTTACCTACGATGAGCTAAACAGAAGGACATGTAGCATAGATGCTCTGGCAGGCAAGACATATTTCGCCTATGATGAAGTGGGTAACGCAACATCGCAAGTGGATGCAATGGGCAATGCCACATATTTTATCTACAATGCTCTAAGCCAAAACATCTGCACACAAGATGCGATGGGAAATAGCAGCTACTTTTCCTACGATGCAGCAGGCAATACCAAAGCCCAGACAGACTCACTAGGCCACTCTTCCTATTTCACCTACGATGCCATAAACCGAAAAACTTGTGCACAGGATGCCCTGGGAAACAAGACCTACTTTGCTTACGATTCTGTAGGTAACCTCACAGGCCAGACAGATGCTTTAGGAAATTCCATATACTTTGCCTACGATGCCATAAACCGAAAAACTTGCGCCCAGGATGCCCTGGAAAATAGAACATACTTCAGCTATGATGCAACAGGAAATACCACGAGCCAGACGAACGCCCTGGGCCACTCTACCTACTTCACCTACGATGCCTTGAACCGCCAGACCTGTATTTCAGATCCGATTGACCGCCAGACGAAATACGAATATGACGCGCTCAGCAGAAGGACATGCGTGCTGGATCCCCTGAATCATAGAAACGAGATAAAATATGATGCCGTGGGCAATATCATAGCGCAGAGCAATTGCCTGGGAAACACAGTGTATTTCGAGTATGACCAGAAGAACCAGACAAAAGCCATAATCAGCCCTCTGGGAGATACGACCTATTTTGAATACGATAAAGTAGGGAATAAAATATTAGAGATCAATGCCCTTGAAAACCCCGTGTATTTCTATTATAATAAAAACAGGCAACTCAAAGGCACAATAGATGCCCTGGGAAATGAAACCTACTATGAATACGATGCAAACCAGAACCAGACAGCACAGATCAATCCCCTGGGATATGCAACGTATTACTACTATGACGCGCTAAACCGAGTCCATGCAACCCAAGACCCTATCCAGGCCATGAGCTATTTTGCCTATGATGCCGCAGGCAACCAGAGCATTATCCAGGATGCGATGGGCAATGCCACATACTACACCTACGATGCCCTGAACCGCCAGATAAGCATGACCAATGCCCTGGGCCAGACAGAGCAATACACCTACGATGCGAATTCAAACCTGTCAAGCACAACAGATCCAGACGGAAACAGCATATACTACAGCTATGACAAACTGAATCGCCAGACCCAGGTTCTGTATCCAGACGATTCCTTCCATTACTACGAATACAACGCTGCCTCAGAGCTAATAGAGGCAAAAGACGAAAGAGGATGGACCTACTATAGTTACAATAAGCTATCGCAAATCATAAAAGAAAGCGCACCCGATGGAGCAGAAACGAACTATTCCTATGATGAAGCAGGAAGAAGAACCATGGTGGTGGCAGGGCAAGCCTGGAGGTACGACTACGATGAAGCAGGAAGAATGGTAACGATAGAAGAACGTGCATTCCCCAATGAGGGCTATGGCCTACAGGCCTATGGAACTACAGGCTATGGAGGAACGCAAAGTGAGGGCCCGAATCTGCCAGGCTCTGTGTACTATGAATACGATGCGACAAACAAGCTCACAAAAAAGACCCTGGGCAATGGATGCTATACCTACTTCGCTTACGACAGGGCAAACCGCCTAAGCCAAATGCTGAGCTATAAGCCAGACTCCACACCCCTGGCCTACTTTGAATACACCTACGATGCCGCCAGTCGCATAACGCAGTGCCAGAGAGAGGATGGCACAATGATCTACTATGAGTACGACCAGGCATCCCGTCTCACTAGAGAAGTATGCCAGGGAGCAGCAGAGATGGCTCCTACGTATGACCTTCAATGGTATTATGATACAGCAGGAAATAGAACCTGCCATAATTGGGATGGATTTGATACCTACTACATTTATGATGCTGGAAATGCCCTCATCATGGATTATAGCCTTGCCTATGGCTATACCTATTACAGCTACGACAGCAAGGGAAACTGTACACTCATCCAGGATTCAGAAGAAAGCATCTACTTTGAATACAATCATGCTAATCTGGTGACTTCAATCCATTATATCTCTCAGATGGGAAACGATCCCGTATGGAATTATTTCTACTATGACAGCCAACTCCGCAGGTATGCCATGCAAGACCACAATGGCCTGGCTTATTTCACCTGGGATTCCAATGGACTCAATCTCCTGGAAGAAAAAAATAGCCAGGGCAACAGAACAGTCCAATACACACATGGCTACACTCCCATCGAAGGCATTGGCTCTCTTGTAGCAACAAAGAAGGAAGTAGATGGCTGCACCTACTACCAATATCCCATCTACGACCACAGAGGCACAATTGTAAAGCTTGTGGATGAGAATGCCCAAACAATAGAAAATTACCACTATAATGCATGGGGATATCCATTCTCCTACGCCGTAGATCGCTTTGGCTGGCAAAGCAATTGGATACAACTACAGATTTCCTGTGGAGGACTCTTTCTATCCCCTACCAGAATTTACTCTCCTAAGGCTGGACGATTCTTGCAGAGGGATCCAAAGTTTTCCTTCAATTTATATGAAGCATTTAATAGTAATGCTATAACTTTTAGCGATTCTAATGGTTTAGAAGTCCCTCAGTCATTATCCAAAAATATTGCATCTATAATTAAAATAATTGAAGAAAAGCTTACAGAAAAAATAAAGCTATTAAAAGAAACTAAATGGGGTAAAACAGTTAGAGGTAGATTACTTTTAGATGAAATGGAAAAAAGATTAGCTTCTGTTGTATGGATTATAGAGTTGTACGATTCAGGTAAATATCGATATGTAAAAGTAAAAAATGGTCTTTTGCATGATAGTGAGGCCCTTGATCCAGAAAATGCACTTTGGGACGACGATAATAAAGAAATGTCGATAGGTTTGGACTTCACGGGTATAAAATTTGGTATAGAAGGAAAAGAAAAAATTTTATTGGATATTAACAAATACGTTTATATAAATATAGATGAAACTCTAAGGGCACTAGCTCATGAATGTGTACACTCTCTTAATAGCATAATGCAGCGTACTAAAGTAGGTGGATGGTGGAAATTTGGAGGAACACTAAAGACATCTACACAAGAAGAAAAAGATGCGCAAAAAGCGGGGAAAGAGGTAATTAATGAAAAAAATGAGTACTATGAAAAATATCAAGATTCACCAGAAAAAAATGATTATATAGAAATAGGAGAAGAATGGTTTAAAAAATATGAAGAATGGTTAAAAAAATATAGAGAAAAGGAATGGATAGAAAAATATAAAAAAAATTGTGAATAAATTATTTGGAAGTTGAGAGAAAGGCATAACCCATATAAACAAATATTGGAATCAAAAAGTATGATGCGTGTGTAAAAAGCCTTTCAAAAGCCATTATCGCTATCTTTATCAAATGTATCCTAACACGGATAAAACGTAACCAAAAGAGAAAAACAACAAATAGACAGTAGCGTAAAGGAGAGGTAGCTAAAAACTACCGTCTCCCTCCTCGTCAAACCGAACGTGCAGATTTCCCGCATTCGGCTTTCGCTGAAAGATTCATCAGAGTCTTTCACAATAGATCTTTGATAACTTAGTTGAGTATTAGCGAACGCCAAGTATAAGATATTTAATATTTAGATAAAGAGAACGATAATGATAATGATAATGATAATGATAAATCCTACATTCCGCTGCTTCTAGGAAGGGAATTTTGAATTTTCCATTTTACGGGC
>CALKWO010000212.1 GCA_938003875.1 uncultured bacterium | reverse complement strand
GTCTATCTTTATTTATATAATTTGCCTAAGATTCTTCCACAATGTCCAATGCCTGATAACCCTCTTTTACTTCAACGGCTCCGCTGAGAGGATTTACTTCGATGCTTATTCTCTTGCCTTCTTTATTTTCCAGATGGACGACATGCGCTCTTACAATGCCTAGAGGAGAGATATAGACCTCGAAGGTTCCAGAGGTCTTCTTCCGTTCTCCTGCTGCTACTATATCCAGATATTTTACACCTTCTGGCAATGTCCAGGGAGTATAGGCATCAGGTTTTCCTTTGTTCATGAGGATCAACTGGTATATTCTCTTATCCAGATTATAGGAGACAATCGCATCCTCTCCATTCACTGCAGCTCTATTGTATGCAAGAATCAAGGTAGATGCAATAGCCCTTGCCCCTGCTGTCAGGCGAGAAGAAGGTATCAGGAAGTTCATGTTGACCGTAACCAGGGTTAAAAGCCCGCCTACGATCACCAGAACCACCATCAGCTCTATCAGGCTAAATCCTCTTTTGTAAAAGGAGATCATGCTTATTCCTCATCTTCTGGATTTTCTTCTGGTTCTTCTTGTGGTTTAGGCTTATCTTGTTCTTGAGGAGGATGAGGTCTGTTGAGAATATTCTGTATTTCCTTTTTATCAATTACTCCATCCTGGTTTCTGTCCAGTTTGTTAAACATTTCTGGATCGCCCTGCCATTCCTCCTGGCTAATCTTTCCATCTTTATTTTTATCCATCTTTTGCAATCTTTGCTTTTTATCCATCATATTGCCTTGTTCTTGTCTAAAAGGCTTTTCTTGTCTGAAATTTTGTCCTTTTTGACGATAGGCCATGAATTCCTGCATGGTAAGAAAGCCATCTTTGTTTGCATCTATCATCTCAAAAAACGCCATGTATTCTTCTTTGCTGATTTTCTGATCTTTATTTTTATCCATTTGCATGAAAGGATTTTTTTGTTCTCCAGGCATATTCTGCTGCATATCGCCTTGAGGCTTAAAATTTTTTTGAGGGAACTCCTCTTTTGTTATAGCACCATCCCCATTGGCATCAAAACGCTCAAAAAATTTTTCTGGGCCTTTCCATTCATCTTTGGTGATTTTGCCATCCTGGTTTTTATCCAATTCTGCAAAACCAGGAAATTTTCTTTGAACATTCTGTTCTGGTGGATTCTGGGCAAAACATAGTGTGATACAAGAAAAAATCATAAAAAAAATGATAAAATTTCTCATAAAATTCTCCTTTTTGTAAACTATTTTGATTCTTGAAGCAAATTTTGTTCTCTCAGTTCATCCAGGAAATCGCCTAGCTTTTTGTCTTCTCCTGTGGTATGTGCCTTGAACCAATCCATTACGACTTGCTTTGTCAGGATGACAAGCCTGGTCGACCAACCTTCCTGTTTGTGCTTTGTTTTGAGATTATGAAGCTCATGAATGAATTTTGTATGGTTTTCTCTATGCCTTATGAATCCAGGATAATCGTATTTTATCATGAGTCTTTCTTCTCTGCCAAAGTGCTCCATCACATAGTCTTCCAGAAAGAGAATGAGGCTTTGTACTTCTTTTGCGCCTGAACCCTGGTTTGTTGCCTGGATCAACTTCTGGATTCTGTTGACGAATTCTCTGTGATCCTGGTCTATTTCAGGGATGCCTATATTGTATTTTTCATCCCATTGTATTACGAGGCTCTCCAGGTATTCTGTCGTAACGGATTTTGGTCTTTCAATAGAAAGCCCTAAGGCTCTTGACCATATCAGAGAAGCCAGAACGCCCATAGCACGAGAAACGCCAAAGAAAACAGTATAGAAATCGTATTCTGTAACTCCATAGTGTACTTGCATACATCCAGAATGAGCATCTACATTGGGCCAGGGATTTTTGGCCTTCCCATGTTTCATAAGAATACCAGGCACTACTTCAAAAAGCAAGGAAACGATCTGGAAAAGTTCATCCTCTGGGAAATGAGCCAGCGCAAATTCTCTCTGGGCTATGTATCTTGGATCTGTTTTTCTCAGCACGGCATGTCCGAATCCTGGTATTACCTGCCCTTTGTTGAGTGTTTCCCAAACAAAATTTTCTACCTTCTGCTTATCGGGAATGCCTTCTCCCAGTTGTTTTTTCATATCCATCAGCCACCGCAAAACTTCCTGGTTTGCAAGTCCATGTAAAGGGCCAGCCAGCCCATTGATTCCAGCCGAGAGAGAATAGTAAGGATCAGATAGGGCCGATCCTACGAGATGAGTGGCATGGGCACTGACATTTCCACCTTCATGGTCAGCGTGCAAGAAAAGAAACAGCCTCATCAGTTCATAGTATTCAGGGTTGTCGATTCCCATCATGTGGGCGAAGTTCGCAGCCCAGTCCAGATCAGGATTTGCAGGTATCCTTTGTTTGTCTTTAAACGTTCTACGATAGATATACGCTGCGATGACAGGCAATTGGGCGATCAGGTTCATACTGTCTTCATATACATAAACCCAAAGCAGATTTTTAGGAATGCCTTCCTGGTATTTTTTTGCGAATTCCGATGTATTTTGCAAAGCCAGGATAGCTAAGGACAACTGGGTCATAGGATGGGTTTCTTTGGGCAAAGCATCCAGGGTATGGAAAACATAATCAGGAACTGTGGATCGCTTTTGCCATTCTTTTGCGATTTCTGCTACATTTTCTTCCGTTGGTATATCTCCTGTAACCATAAGATAGAATATACCCTCTGGAAGAGGCTCCTTCCCGCCTTTGGCCTTAGGCAATTTTTCTCTCAGCTCTGGAATGCTATATCCTCGGAATCGAATGCCTTCTTCTGGATCCAGAAGAGATGTCTCACAAAGTAAACATTCTATCCCTCTGGCACCTCCATAAATCTGCGATATAGTAACATCAGATATTTTCACATTGCCAAAATTTTTAAGCAATTCTTTCATTCTGCTTTGCAAGGAAGGGATCAGACTTTCGATTTGTCTTTTTAAGGCGGTCATCAGAATTTCTCCTAACACGGATAAACCGTAATCAAAAAGAAAAAAATTTACCGCAGAGGCGCAGAGGTCGCAGAAAAAAATTTTTATATTTTTTATTCTTCTCTGCGTTCTCCGTGTCTCTGCGATGAAAAATCTTTACACTTTTGCACAAGATTTCACTTGTAACTGACTATAAAACCCAAAGCATCTCTCTACAAACGATTGATCCATTTGACATCTATACCTAATTCTTTGCGTAGGGTGACGATTTCGTCAGAGATATTGAAGGCAAACATTTCCTGAATTTCTGGATGATCTTTGCAATCTTCTAGTTTTTTTAGTTCGCTATTTTTTGAAAGCAAGAAAGCATAGCACGCCTCTGGCAAACAGTCTGATAAAAGCAGACCACAGCGATTGGCAGCAATTTCTAGGAATTTCTGGTATTCTTTTGTGTCTGTATTGTAGATTTCTGTGAAGATGTCCATTCTTTCTTCCCAGGGCTTACGAAGTCGTTTAGGCAGAGCATTGCGTATTTTTCTGCTGAGGGCTTCTTCTTCTAATGAAACCTGTTTCCCTGTTTCAGCAAAAGCTTCCACAATTCTCAGGACATAGTTATTATAATCTTCAAAAGAAAGTTTTGCAGCCATAACCTGATTCCTGGATACATAAAAAAGCGATTTTCCAATCAAAAAATATAAGGAAGCTGTGCCAAGGCCTAGACATTCTTTGCCAATGAACATACAGGGAGGCTGCGTGTTTTCCAAAAGAATTTTTTTCCCAGGGATCAAATAAACTGCCAGCTCTGAGATTTGCAGCAATCTCATGGTATTGTTTATGATATGTTCTATCTTTTGGTCGGAGTCGAGCGATAGTCTTTGTTTTCCTGCATATTCCTGTTCCGAAAGAGGATAGATTCTATCCATGAAAGGATCCATGGCGGACATAATTTCGTAGAGCGTGCCTCTGCTCTGTTCCTGGATAAGGGTATCCAGAGCAGAGCTGTCTAACCAACCAGAAGGAACTCTGGGTTGTACCTGAGACAGAAAGCGTTTTTCTTCTACAGAAAGTTTATTCAGAGCAGAAAGATTCATGCAGCAAAGATAGGCTCTATCGTATTCGCTCCCTTCCCTATACATAAAGAAAAGCTCATGGTAGGAATGTGATCTGAATGTGTCCTGGCTCAATATGTATCTGTGTTCCATAATGGCTTCCTCTCGTTTTTCAGGGTATTGCCTGCAAAGAGTAGCCAGATGAAGATGCGCTATTTTATGGTCAGGAGCAATTTGCAGAATCTTTTGGTATATCTCTATCGCCTTAGGCGTGTCGCCCAATCGCTCCCAAACGACATTGGCCAGTTCCAGCAAAAAGGGCAGCGTTTCTTCCTGATTCTGCAAGGGGAAAGCTCGAAGGCATTCTTCATAGCATCTTACAAGATTTTTCCAATCCTCTTTTTTTTGATGGATAAATGCCAGCATGGAAATAGCAGGCAGATACGAAGGAAGGACTGCCAATGCTTTATGAAAGTAGGAAATGGTTTCTTGATCTTTGTTATATCCATCTTTATAGACAATCCCCAGATGGAAGAAGCATTCTGCCTTTTCCAAATCTTTCTGGCTCTTTTCGCATAGCAAAAGAAGATACTTTTCTGCTTTTTCCCAGTTGCCTGTTTTTTGGTATAGTCTGGCAAGCTTATGAAGGTATTCTTGTTCTAAAGGGAAGTATTCCAAAAGCCTTTCATACGTCTCCGTTGCGAGTTTACTATTGCTCTGGGATTCATAGACAAGGGCAATCTTTTTTAGTAGCCTTTGCTTTTCGGGAAAGTCAGGATACATTTCTTCCGCCTGTGTAAGATATAACAATGCCTTGTCTTCTTCTTTATTCTCCCAATAAAGATTTCCCAACGATTCCAAAATAAAAGGATTTTTCTTGTCTGTTTCCAAAGCATGCAAGTATCCTTCTATGGCTCCCTGCGCCATACCCATCTTTTCTTTGATCACAGAAATTTTAAGGGCGATTTCTTTTTCTTCCTCCAGCTCCAGAGGATAAAGACTTTTGTACTTCATAAAAACCAGCAAGGATTCTTCCCATTGCTTGTTATCATAGTATATTTGCGCTACTTTTTTCAAGCTTTCTTTGTGTTCAGGATTGCTCTGTAGTGCCTGTAGATAGCGAAGCAAAGCGATTTGCTTCTTTCCTAGCAAGGAGGCGATTTCTCCCGATTCAAAGTAAAGATTGGCAAGGGAAAGAGAAGTATGTATCTGAGATCGATCAGGCCAATGGATAATCAAATCATATAGTGTTTGTGCTTTGGTCAATTCTCCTGAATCCTGGTAGAGATGAGAAAGTCTGGCTGCTATTTCAAAGTGGTCAGGATGGTACTGGAAAACTTGTTCCCAATCCTGGATAGCGTTTTCTTTATCTCCTAGATGAAGATAGACCTGCCCTCTCTTTTCTAAAATTTCTGTTCTTGCCAGAGGTTCACTTTCTATAGAAAGCCATTTTGTATAAAGATCTCTGGCTTTTTCCCAATCTTGCATTTTATAGTATATTTTCGCACACAGGGATAAAGCTTCCTTGTGGTCAGATTTAAACAAAAGTACCTTATGGAGATACTCTATTGCCTCTTTTGTATTATTCTCTATAAGCATTTGTGATACTTCAAGATATAGTAATACCTTTTGATCTTCCTTCGATGTAAGTGCCAAAATTTTGGCATTGATTTTCATGGCTTTTTCTATATCTTTTTGCTTATGATATAGTTCCTTGAGAATATCGAGAATACTCAATTCCAGCGGCATAGATTCGTGGGCAAGCTCATAGTATTCAGAAGCCTTTTGCAAGGAACTCTCCATATACAGCTTTCCTAGCTTGCAATACAGTTTTGCTTTTTCTTCTTCCTGAGAACAAAGTTCTAATTTTTTTTGCAGGATTTTTTCGAGCATTTCTCTATCCCTGGATTTTTCCGCGATCTCCTCTAAGGCCTGCATGGCTTCAGAATTCTGGCTATCCAACGCCAAAGCACTGTTATAGTATTGTATAGCCTTCTCATGAGAGGAAAGCTTTTGCAAGCATAGACGAGCTATAAGAAGGTATAATGCCAGCCTTTCTTCTGTAGAGCTTTTTTCCATGCAATTTTGCTTTCTTTCCAGAATGCTTACCAGGTTGGCATAGTCTAAATTTTGTTCATATAGCCGAATCAGGTTCGCCATAGCTTCCTGGTTATTCTCGTCCAGATCCAGAAGTCTTTCCCATGTTTTTATAGCAGCAGCAGAATCAAAAAGATTTTTTTCCCATAGATGCGCTATGTTGCCCAACAATATTTTTTTTCTTTCTGGACTCCCTGAAGATGCTATTTCTTTTTCTGCCAGAGAAATATATTTATCGAAATAGCCCCATTCTTTGTATAGTTCTTCTAAAGTAGTAAAATAAAGGTCAGGCCAGGGTTCTGACTGCAATTCCAAAGCACTCTCATAATGAAAGATAGCCTTTTTCTGATGAAGTATATTTTTGTGGTAGAGCTTTCCTAGTTCCAGGTGCAATTCTTTTATATCTATAGGGTTACTAGAGATTTCCAATCTTTTTTCTTTGGTCTGGCAAAGTTCCTCCCAATCTTTTTCCTGCGTATAGATTTCTTCAAGAGCGATCAAGGCTTCCAGCTTTTGCGGATTATGCTTCAAGACTTTTTTGTATGCTTTGATGGCTTCTTGCGTTTTTTGGAATTCATAGAACAAAAGATTCCCTAGTTCCAGATATCTTTCTGCCTTTTGGCTGCTATCCTGTGTATTGCGTATGATTTTTTTTAGGACAGAAGCCAGAGAATAATAGTCTTTTGCTGCTTGTAGCATAGGAACTATATGTTCTGCTGTTTCCAGATGGAAATGAGTTTCCAGCATAACAAGATAGGCCTTCAGTGCCTGGACAATATCCATAAGCTTGAGTTCCCAAATCTGGGCTATTTTGTAGTAAACACTTGCCTTCTCTTTTCCCGTAAGCCCTTTGGCCTGCTGATACAGAATTTCAATTGCCATATACCAGTCTTTGCTTTGCTCCAGGATTTTTAGAATTGCTTTTGATGCGGAGGAATTTTGTGGATTCATAGTCAAAACCTGGTAATAGTATCCTATTGCCTTGCCAGAATCTCCTGCTTTCTTATCCCATATAGCACCAGCTTTGAGCAACAAGTCTTCTTTCTCTTTTTGTTCTTTTGCACAGTAGGCAAACCGAACATACAGATTGCCCAGTTCAGACCACATCTGCTTTTTGATATAAAGCCTGGAAAGCATAGCAAAAGCTTCCTGATGTAAAATATTCTCCTGTAAAATTTTTTCCAGACAAGAAATGGCATCCAGAATATTCTCTTTTTTCATATAGTAAGAAGCTTTTTTAAACAGAATCTCTCTTTTCCTTTCAGGAGCTTCTACGATCTGGCTTTCAAGAGAATATAAAGCAAAAAGCTTATCCTGATTTTGCTCCTCATTCTGCTTGATGTATAGCTCTTTTAAAAGCAAGATATCTTCTAAGGCAAAAGGAGGATACAGAAGAATTTTTTCCAGATGGAAAATCAATTTTTCGGAATTTTCGAGTTTTTTATAAACTTCAATCAGACGGCGATGTATTTCTTTTGGCTCATTCCAGTTCTTTTCTTTTGCTTCTTCTTCCAGGTATACAGCATATTCTTCCCATCGGTTTTGCTTTGCCAAAAGATCCTTTAAATCTTGTAGAATTTGCTTTTCTTTAGGATAATAGCTATATGCCTTCGTAAGGTTCTGGATGGCTTCTGGCTCATTTTGCATAAAATCACGATAGAGATAGCCTAGTTCCCTATAGATTTCAAACAATCGGATTTCTTTGCGTTCTATCCTCATTTCCACCATGAGCAATGGCAACAACTCTTTCTTTTCGGAAAGACTGCGGTAGATTTCCTGTAAGTTTCTGATAGCAAATAGATTGCCTGCATCCAGCTTTAAAGCAAGCTTGTAATGCTGTATCGCTCCTTCATTTTTCTTTAAAATACTAAAAAGCTGAGCGCACTGGAGGTGCAGATAGATGCGCCTCCCAGGTGCAATCTCCATCAAGGCCAGCTCTGCAAGATAGGCCTCGACTAAAGAAGGGTATTTTTTTTCTTTACTGTAAATTTTTTGCAAAGAGCGAATGGCATTGAGATGCCCAGGCTTGATAGCCAGTACTTGCAGATATAATAAAGCAGCCTGGCTTACATCCACTTTGTTTTCTTCGTAAAATTTTCCAAAAGAAAACGTAAGCTGTGCTTTCAAGGCAATATTTTGAGATTGCACTATGGCATCCTGGTATATTTTTTGCAGCGTCTCCCAGCTTTGATGTTTATAGCATAGCCTGCGTAGTTGGTAGAAGACATCTTCATGGAATCCGCACTCTTTCCATATTTGCTCTAAGGTTTCCTGGGCTTTTGTATCGTCTTTCAGTCCTTCTTCATATAGAAAGGCTATTTTCATGGCTATAGCGATCTTGTCTTGAGCATTTACCATGCTTTGTTTTTTGAAAAGAACAGCGATCCATTGTGGAAATTTTTCTTCTTTGCAGTATATTCCCTCCAGGGATTCTATCGCTTGCATACAGGAAGGAAAGACGCTGATGGCTTTTTCAAAAGCATCGCTTGCTTCTTGCACTTTTTGGCATTTGTCTCTCAGGAGAAAACCCTTTTCTATCAAGATATCGTATTGGGACTTGCTATCTTGAGATTTTTTAAGACGCTCTTCTATTATATCGAGAGCATTTTCATAGTCTTTCTGAAAAATATATAGATTTTGGATTTCTTTTAGAAATTTATCATTATCGCTATCTTTTTCCCAGGCTTTGCGATAAAAATGGATTGCCTGTTTTGCTTCTCCTAGTCTATGATGATAAATTTCTGCTATTTCCAGACAGAAAGAGGCGATCTCTTTGTTCTCTTTTCCTTGTTTTGCTTTTTCCTCAAGTACTTCTATGACAATTTTCCAGTCCGCCTGATTTTTTGCCAGCTTTTCCAACTGAAAAAGCCTTTCCTGGCTTAAACCCGATAAACAGAAGGAACGATACAGGCAATCTTTCAGTCTTTTTTCATCTTTTAAATCCATCTCATACAAAGAAATCAGCTTTTGCAAAATCTCTATTTGCTTTTCTTTTGGTTCAGAAAGGGATATTTGCTCATATAGATCCGCAAGCTTTCTCCATTCCTTCTCGGATTCGTATAGAACCAGCAAAGCCTTTACTATTTCTTCATCCTGGGAAGGAAGAACCTTTTCATAGTATACGATGGCTTTGGGTAAATCCCCTAATTTTTGAGCCAGTTCAGCAATTTGCAGCCAGAGACTTTTGGAAGTTTCTTTTGGCAATGCCAGAGAAGCTTTTTTTTCCAGGCATAGAAGCAATTCTTTGTCTTTTCCCTGGGAATGATATAGCTTGCTCAAAATATCCAGAATTTCTATTGCATCTGGCTTTGCCTCGTATGCTTTTTCGTATACACTTGCCGCTTTTTCGTCTTGCCCTTTGTGCAAAAGAATCTCTCCTGCCTCCATGAACAAAGCATACTTTTTCCCCTTGTCTTTGCAAAGGCCTATTCGTTTTTCCAGAGCATATATCCGCTTTTCCTGATCGCCCATTTTTTGGGCTGCGTTTTGCAAAGCAACCAGTATATCCTCTTCAAAAGGAGATAAAAGATGGGCTTTTTCATAAAACAAAGCAGCTTCTTGGTTATTTTGTAAACGATGGGAATAGACATCTGCAATTTCTATAAATCGAGCCACAAGCTCTGTCGTGCTACCAGGCAAATGGTTTTCCAGAATCTTGGCGTATTCCTGCCATTTTTCTGCTTTTTTATAGAATGCAGAAAGCTTTTCAAAGGCATACAGGTGACAGGGATCAAAGCAATAGACCTGTAAGAGATGTTCCTGGGCTTTGTCCAGCATATTCAAGCGAGAATAAATGTCTGCAAGGCTAAAGTGCAGATCCATGATTTGCTGTGGATCACTTGTGAAGGCCAGTTGCTTTTCTCCAAAAAGCAAATACTGTTCCCAGTTTTCCTGTACAAGAAAAATAGATCGAACGGCCTGAAATGCCCTGAAGCAATCAGGCTTGAGCGTAATAGCCTTTTTAAAGGCATCTATCGCCATTGCTTGGTTTTTGATATGCTCTCTATAAATATTTCCTATTTCGCAATAGTAATCCGATCCCCTGGAAGCATCAAGCTGGATTTTCCGCTCTAAAACAGCGATAAGCTCCTTGAAGTTTCCTTCTTTAACCAGCTTTTTTTCCAATTCTTTCAATTGTTCTAAAGAAAAACTGTCTGCTAGCATACTGCACCTATCTCGGACAGGCCGAAAGTGAAATACAAAAAATGTAAATTTTTCTTACTTTGTTCAAACTATAACATATCTCAAAAAGAAAACAAGGTCAAATAAATTTCTTGATTCTTAGGAATTTGCTCCTGCAACTGCGCAAAAAAATATAAATCTTAAAATCATCTCAGAATTGATTTTTCCCCTTCCCCCTCTTGCAGAACAGCAAGCGATTGTAGCACGAGTGGATAAGCTTCTCGCGTTGGAAAAGCATGTCATAGAGCAAAAGACAAAAGCAGAAGAGTTGATTCAGGCAGTCTTGAGAGAAGCTTTTGACTAAAACCAACACCACCACAACCTTTGGTGGTTGTTGGTTTTTAAGGGAACGAAGAACCATCGTTATCAGACCTATCCGATAGAAGGAAATTTTTTTTCTCTGGACAAAACGCTAGAAGCCTTTTATAATGCACTATGTCCATAAAAAAAGCATGTTTCTCGGAAACATGCCAAAAACAAAAATTCGTAAGTTATTCTATAGTCAAGATAAACCAAAATCAAGGAGAAAAAATAGGAATGGAGAAAATTTTTTGTTCGTGTGTGCGGAAGGGAAAGCCTTCTGGAAGGAATAAAAACAGTGCCGCCTGGAACAAGAAAAAAGCTTCTCTAGCTCCTTTTGCCAGGAAGATACAATGTCTTGTATTCTCTTTTTTTATTCCTGGAAGAAGGTTTTCCCTGGAGCAACAAACCTCAGTTTATTTTATACATCGAAGCCTGCTCATCCTATCATCTCCGTATCTTCTGTAATATCTCCTAAACTCTTTATGGTTCCTGGATATTGGGGATGTGGCTTTGCCTGTGTAAATACAGGCACTCCAGCAGATTTCAAGAGGCACAAGAGGCATCCTGCCGTAAATATTCCAAGCCCTGCTAATGTATGAAAAAAGTCTCTTCTATTCATTTCCAAACTCCATATACTGGTGTCTGGCAGTCAGGGCAGACACCCTCTTTCAGAGAATTTTGCACAATCGTGTAGCCTCTTCTTTCTACGACAACTTTTTGGCATTTGGGGCAAAGCGTATTCTGGGCATCGCGAATCAAGATATTCCCTACATAAACATGCTTCAATCCTTGCTCTAAAGCGATTTCCCTCGCTATTTCCAAAGTCTGGGCAGAAGTAGGTGGGAGATGGCGCATCTTGTATCTGGGATGAAAACCAGAAAAATGCAAGGGAACATCCGTCCCCAGGTTGTTTCTTATCCAAAGCACCAGATCCTTGATATCTTTAGGATCATCGTTCAATGTCGGGATCAAGAGGTTTGTTATCTCCAGTATGATTCCATGCTCTCTCGCTGCTACCAGGGCATCAAGAATAGGCTTTAATGTGGCGGAACACACTTCCCGATAGAATTTTTCCGTGATGCCTTTTAAATCAATGTTGGCAGCATCCACATATTGCAGCAATTTTTTCCAGGGAGCAGGATTGATATAGCCTGCTGTTACAAGGACATTGCGAATGCCTCTGGCACGTGCCAAGACAGCAATGTCATAAGTATATTCATAATAAACGATAGGATCCGTATAGGTGTAAGCGATAGAAGGACAGAAATACCGCTCGGTCATCTCTACCACCTTCTGGGGAGGTAAAAAATATGCCTGGCTATCTTCGGGATTGGTTTGCGATATTTCCCAGTTCTGGCAATTTTTACAATGCAGGTTGCATCCTACGGTTGCCAGAGATAGTATCTTGGTGCCTGGAATAAAATGGAAAAGCGGTTTTTTCTCTATAGGGTCAATATGCAGAGCAGAAGGAAAACCATAAACCACAGTTTTCAACACCCCATCCATATTCACTCTAACCCGACAGTCTCCGCTTTGTCCAGGCCGAATCAGGCAATTTTTAGGACATAGCTCACATTGTAGCATGATTATTATCCCCTTAGTCGAATCATCAAAGGTACAGAGAACACACAGATATAGCTCAATTTATCTGCTTGCTATAAGTGTGACGAAGCCACTTTCGATGGTGGACTCAACAATAGTAAAACCAATACGAGAGAGCTGTGCTTCAACCCAATTTTGAGATAACCTGAGCTTCCTGTAATAGCTCTTGTGTAGACACCATTTCTGATTTTCTTTTCTGTATATAATATCATGCACTTTTACTGTTTCTGGTTCATATTCTAAAAAGCACGTAAATATTATATTCTCGTCGCTTTTCACAGGTATAAATCTATCCAGCTCGGACAATTCTGAAGACAGGTCGCGGAACGTGATAATAAATTTTCCTTGATTCTCCAGTGCAGCAAAGGCTTTGTCAAAAAGAGACAGAGCCTTCTCTTTAGATTCCAGGTGTGCCAACGTATCTGTCATGCAAACGATCAGCTCGGCCTGGCCGCTAATATATTTATCAAAATGAATCAGGTCATCTTCGACGATTTTGATATTCCATTCCTTAGAATTGCAAGCCAGCTCATGGAGCAGCTTGTTGTCTATATCTATGGCTGTCACAGAAAATCCAGCTTTTGCTAAAGGAATCGCCTGAAATCCACATCCAGACCCAAGGTCTATTGCTACTCTGGAATGAGCAGGCGTGATTTTATGCTTTTGAAAAAAATGGACATTTCTTTCAATTCCTTTATCAAAGCCCCCAAACATCCAGGAATATACATCTGATAAAACTTGACCGTAATGTTCTTTAACGGTTGCCATATAGCCTAGCCCTTTCTTATAAAATGCTGCATATCAAAAGGAATTTCCAGAGATAGTTCCACAAAGCCAGAATACTGTCCATCTTTATACCATGGGGTCTGATAGATGATCTTTTTGATTCCCTTTTTTTCTATTGTATATACATTTTTCTGCTGTGTCTCCATAAGATTCTTGAGCTTTGTCCTGGCAGGCTCTGGATGACAATCAAGAACATTGCTGCCAATAAGATTTTTCCCGCCTTCTTTCTCGAAAGTCTTTGCCGCTTTATTGTTCATTTCCAGAATGGTCCCTTTTGTATCACATACAGTAACTGCTCCAGGAAAATCCTGAATCCATAAATTTTCTGCCATAACATCAACACCTTTATGTTTAGGTTCGTAGACATCAATACACTATATCAAACAGCCCGCAAGGCATAGTCTAAATCTCTCAGAATATCATCAATATTTTCCAACCCTACAGAAATTCTGATCAAAGAATCTGTGATTCCTATCTGGTTTTTTCTGGCAAAAGAAACCCCTAGATAGCTCATGCTGGAAAGGTGTTCCAGGATTGTCATGGAATCACCAAAAGAAAAGCCAAGATAACAAAGGCGTATATTGTTTAAAAATCGTATGCTGCCTTGCAAGTCTGTCTTTAAAATAAAATAGATCATCCCTCCCCATCTGCGCATTTGTTTTTTGGCGAGGTCAGGATGTTTCTCTAGCCCTGGATAAAAAACCTGAGAAACTTTAGAATGGGTCTGGAGAAAACGGGCCACTTCTCGTGCATTCTGGCTGTGTTTTTCCATGCGAATCTCTAAGGTTTTGCTTCCTTTTAAAATAGAGGAAGCATCCATAGGACTTAAAATGCACCCAAGCATCATGGCATGGCTTTCTATTTGGGATAGCAAAGCCTTGTTTCCTGCAATATAGCCTCCCAAGCAATCGCTGCTTCCGCTTAAATATTTACTGGCACTGGCAATGACGATATCTGCATGATAGTCTAAAATCCTGATACAAGAAGGAGAGACAGCACTATTGTCTACAACGAATAAGACCTGCTTTTCTTTTACAATCTGAGCAATAGCTTCCAAATCAGGAATATCAGCGAATGGAGTGGAGGGAAATTCCGTAAAGACAATGCGTGTATCAGGCCTGATGGCAGATTTTAGCGATTCCAGATCTTGAAAATCTATTCTATCCACACGAAGGAAAAATTTTGGGATATACTCTTCTAAAAAAATTTCCTTATCAGCACTCAGTGTCTTCGAAGCAATGACATGCTTTCCGTTATTGCAAAAAGCAAAAAACGTACAGGCAAGTGCTGCCATACCACTGGAAACTACCAGGGCATCTTGGGAATTCTCTAAAGAAGCGATTTTTTGTTCAAGCATTCTATTTGTAGGATTACCCATGCGAGTATAATAAAACTTTTCTTCTCCTGAAAAAGAATTGCTACAGGATTGAAAGTATTCCTCGATACTACTGTAGATTTGCGAATTGGCAGAATAGACAACCTCAGAAATCGGATGCGCATCAGGACAAGGATTTTCTTGTATATGGCTTGCCTGTGTATCTAAAGAAAAATCGCCCATATATCTTCCCCTTATTTATGAGAATTAAATAACTTACCCATTTTTAATTCAATATACCCTACATTCCGCACTTAAAAATTGAAGTTTTCGGAATTATGGATGAAGCGTGGT
>CALKWO010000211.1 GCA_938003875.1 uncultured bacterium | reverse complement strand
GTCAGACCAACCTATCCACCAAGAGCCAATTCAAGTTTTAAACTTGAACGCATAGACCTGGGAAGCAGGCAGAATTTGAATAAAAACCATTCCCAATATCCTCTGCTCTACAAGAAAAATTCAGATTAAATATTTCATATAAATATAAAATTTGAAACTAAAATACCCAAAGAGAGGGAAGAGAAGGGAAAAAAGGAAAAATGTGGACATAGTGGTAGAGCGGTTGAGGGAAAGAGAAGCAGAAGAACGTTATGCGATACTAGACAAAGAGATCGAAAACGTTGTCCCTGTTGATATTCCTGTCTTTGAGATCATCCCGAACCCAGGAAGAGCTATGTTCCAGTAGGGAGACAAAGGCTGTGAGGATAAAGGTGTAAACCATGACCCTTCCTCTGCGATATTTGAGTTTGTAGTATTGCTTCTTCAAGGAATTGCTGCGCTCACAGCCTGAACGAGAGTTGAGAAGTTCGTGGTATTCCTTGCTACCTCGAGGGATGACAGGATGTATCCTGGGGTCATCCTCTGGTTTGATGGAGCAGTATGGCCCCCACTGAGAATCAGGTTCACAGAGGCACCCTTTGGGACATTCATCCAGGTAAATATTACGAACACCACGCTTGCCACCTTTGTTCGTCGGACGTTTGATAGGGCAAGAATAAACATGATGGCCACAACGATGAGTATTCATATAGCGCATGGGCAGGCCTCCAGGACAAAGAGGCACGCCTTTATCGTTGACAAGGATTTCCTTAGCGCAGGCAGAACCGTCCTGGGACAATGGCTTTCCAGGCCAGGCAAGGCATTGGGAAGGCTCATGAGCATAGGGAATAGCATAGAGGATTTTACGGTGCAAGAGATACTCGTAGCAGGCATAGGCATCGTGGATGGAATCTCCGATGAAAGTTCCAGGCTTCATGTCTGGAGAAAGGCTGGCAAGCTCTTTACGGAAGCGATCCAGAGAGTTTAGGAACATCGTTCCTTCATGGGTATTGCACGAAGCCATAGTGATGTAGAGAGGGAGATCATGCTTGCCTGAGCTACAGACAAGCTGATAGTAGCGATAGCCGAAAACCCAACCTTGTAGTGTATCATAGCCCCACTGAGCATCTTTATCGGAAAACTTGCGCGGGCATTTGCAGTCGTAGATTCCCTGTTCACGGCAATTACAGGTAGATTTGCCTCTAGGAGAAGAGGCTGAGGGCAATGTGCTTCCATCAGCAGAAAAGACGACTTTATCCAGTTTGCCCAGCAACCGTTTGCCAGCAGAATGCTTTACAACCACTTCTGTCAGGATTTCATTCAGGAGCTTTTCCAGGTCGTTGGGTATAGGCTCTGATTCTTGTTCCTCAAGCAACTTTGCAAGATTCTTCAATACGTCCTTAGGCTGGGGATTTACATCCTCTGGCTTCTGGTCTTTTTTGGGCTTTTCTTTGGGGATTCGATACCCTGACTTGCCCATTCTGAGCTCATGCTGGCGCACTTGATGCTCACAGGTTTTCTTGTATTCAAAATCCTCCAGGCGCTGCATCAGGAAATAATAGGTTCCTACAGCAGGAACTTTTCCCGTTTCAAAGCCACATATAATCGCTGCAAGCGGCGAGCTTTTCAATTCGCTGGCCCATTTCCCAATGCTCGTGAACTGAAAAGCAGCCATCAAGATTAAAGACCTTATCAATGCAATCGGATCGTAAGGAGGACATCCTCTATTATCCGAAGAATACAAGGCCTTGATTCTATTCATAACAGGATCGAAATTGAGAGAAAGAACAGCTAGAACAGCTTTATAATTCTTTAAAAGCCATTCTTTGACAACAGGATCGTCTTTCAGCCTGGAAAAACTCTTGCAGACATATTGTTTATGGGCGCAATAGTCCAGGATGGGAAGTCTTTTTTCTTTTTGCCGCTTCTTTTTAGGCTCTCCCACATTTTGAGCCACAATGACATGCGTAGGATAGCATACATCGCCCAGCATAAAGCCACGAGACACCACCTGGACGATGGTATTCTCTTGTAAAGTGCACTTGTCTCTTCTTACAATCCTGTGTTTTTTTTCATCGAATCGGCTGCCCTGTTCTGTCACGATTTCCACACATCCCATACGCTTCATGATGTCCAGGGCTATCGTAGTTGCCTGTTCTATGGCTTCCCGGTTCTTTCCTTCGCCCTTTTCTCGCTTCGCTCCATCCAATGATGCCAAAAATTCTATCATCCTGGAGACTTCCTGTGCTTCTGTTTCAGCCGGTTCTTTTAGATGTGCGGCCTTTTCCACGAGAAGTAACATCCTGGGCGATTTTCTCTTGATGCCTACCAAAATTTTTTCTATAGAATTTATTTGCAAAACAATTTCAGAATTAGTAAGATGAAGCATAGTAAATACTTCCTTTCCTTGATTTTTTTATAAAAATTTTATACATAGTACGATACCTGCTTTTGGGTAAATGTTATGCAAAACGTTACAATTACAATCGAAAGCCAATCTTACCAGATTTTGACCTTGAAGGGAAGACCAAAAGCTCTTCTGGATCGCACTGTAGCGGAAATCTATGGCGTAAAGACAGAGCATATCAATCAGGCTGTGAAAAGAAACATTGATAAGTTTCCCCCTGATTTTTATTACCAATTGAAAAAAAAGGAGTTAGAAGAGGTGATCACAAATTGTGATCACCTTAATGATTTGAAATATTCTCCTTTTTTACCCTATGCTTTCACTCATCTTGGATGCAATATGCTGGCAACGATCCTGAAATCCGAAGTGGCATCAAGGAGATCGGTAGAAATCATTCGAGCTTTTACTGCTCTGGAAACCTCTGCATCTTTAGCACCTCAAGATCCCTTAGAATTGATTTCCCTGCAAGCGAGGATGATCTCCACTCTGGCAGAGGAGATGTATAAAAGCCGTAAACAGATCGAGAATCATGATCAAAAAATTCATACATTAGAACACAAAACGCATTCTCTGGATTTACGTGTTTCTCATCTGGAAACGATGCCCATCGCTCTTCCAGGCCAGAGGATATCTTCTTCTCAATGCAGCATCTTGCAAAGTCTTGTAAAAGAGAAGGCTCGAAGTAAAAAGCAGATGATCCAGCTCTGGTTCGCTTTCAAGAAACATTTCGATCTTACTCGATATGTGCATCTTCAGAAAGACAAATTCGAGGAAGCCTGTTCCTGGATCAAAAACTATTCACCCAAAAACTGAATCGGATTTTTGTATGGAATTTTATAAAGAAATCAAGGGAAGGATTTTTTTTGTTCTTTGACAAGAATACTTGAACGCACTTTTTCAAGGTGGGATTTTGGATTGAAATAGGAAATATAGAATTTGCAAGTATTTCTATACCATATAGTTAAAAACTTGAACGCACTCA
>CALKWO010000210.1 GCA_938003875.1 uncultured bacterium | reverse complement strand
CGCCCGTAAAATGGAAAATTCAAAATTCCCTTCCTAGAAGCAGCGGAATGTAGGAAAAAAATAAAATATTGATCAGGTCGTAGAATTTATTATAATTGGGAGAAATATCAAAATCGGAATAGAAGGTACACGAGAATGTTTAATCCTGTTTTTTTAGGATTTCCCGATGATAATCAAAAAATATACTTATTGGCAGCATTCAAATAAACCGCAAATGTGGAAAATAGAACAATGCCTGTTTCATCCTGAATTGAATTTAATCGTAGGAATGAATGCTAGTGGCAAGACGAGAATTGTCAATACAATAAACAATCTGGGTGGTCTACTATCTGGACGTAGAATCGGCTCAGGAAATTGGGAAATAGTATTCCAAAAAGACCAGAAAACGGAAATCCAATATTCCCTTTCCATAGAAAACTATCAAGTTTTAAAAGAAACTTTTATAGAAAATGAGCAGATACGTTTAGAAAGAGATTCTTCTGGTAAAGGTACAATATGGGCAGAAAAGCTTCAGCAAAAAATAGAATTCCAGATAGAAACCCGTGAACTGGCTGCCGTAAAAAAATGCGATTCCATCCAGCATCCTTTCTTATCTGCCTTGTCTCAATGGAGCAGTTTTTTAAGGACATACCGCTTTGCAACCGATTTTGGCCGAAATACTATGGCTATTATCGTAACTTCAACAGGAACAGAAACTAGAGAAGAAGATTTCGATAAAGATCCAGACAAAATCATCGCTTTATATAATGATGCAATAAAACAATGGGGATATAGATTTTTTGAGGAAATAAAGAAGGATATGCAATTTCTCAACTATAATCTAAAAGAGATTACTATTGAATCTGTTGGAAAAATCCAGGCACCTCCTGCATCTTTATATGCTTTTCATATACAAGAAGAAGATTTGGAATACAAAATACCACAAAGGGAAATATCACAGGGTATGTTTCGTGCGCTTGCACTGATTATTCATCTCAACTATTTGCAGTTTTCCTCATCAGCACAAAGTTGTATTTTAATAGACGATATTGGCGAAGGCCTGGATTTTGAACGTTCTTCCAGGCTGATAAAGCTTATTTTTAAAAAATTTTTTTCTAAAGATAATTCTTCTCCTGTACAGATTTTTATGACTTCCAATGACCGTTTTGTCATGAATGCTATTCCCCTAGATTACTGGTTACTGATTGATCGAATTCCTGGAGGTATGAATATTTTCAGTAAAAAAAATTCTCCAGAAATGTTTGAAGAATTCGAATTTACAGGCTTAAATAATTTTGATTTTTTAGCCTCCGAGTATTTTAAAGGATAGATTCATGAGGAAAGTAGCCATTTTTGTCGAAGGCCAGACAGAGCAAATTTTTGTAAAAAAACTTCTATATGCGCTTTATGGATATGATAAGGTAGAAATCATTTCTGAAAAAATCCGAGGAGCAAAACGTTTTGTTCAGCTCAAGGCATCAACAACGGGCTGTCCTCACTATTTTTTGATTGTGGATATAGGCGGAGAGCCTGATGATATTGGGAACAGTAAACTTTTGAGCGATATGCTGGACAATTATGGAAATATGAAAAATAAAGGGTTTAGTAAAATTCTTGGACTTCGAGACCTTTATCCTCAAAAGAGACAAGATGAGAAAAGGCTGCTGGATACAATGGAAAAAGTCATTGCTAAACAAGCCCTTCCGCTAAAAACTTGCAAAATCAGAGTTCTCTTAGCAATCATGGAAATAGAATCCTGGTTTTTGGCGGATCCGAATTTGTTTGAAAACATAGATACAAAACTAACAGCAAATTATATCCAGACATATCTGCAATATGATCTTTTGCAGAATGATCCAGAGATTGTGTATGACCATCCTGCCAATGTGCTTGAAAAAATATATGATTTGGCTGGCAGACATTACAGAAAACGAGAAAAAGACATCTATCAAATAGCAGAATCTCTTCGCTATGATTATTTATGCCTGGATGTAAAGCAGCAGAAAAAAATAGCCAGCTTTTTTCTGTTTTTGGAAGAATTGGAAAATTTCTAAAAAAAATGAGATTTTTAGAAATGATAGCATAATATTTGCCAACCAGGATGGAGAAAAAAACATGAAGAAGCTCAATGAGATTATAGAAAAAATTCAAAAAATCAAGCCTAAATTACAGAATGAATTTGCGATTACAGAAATAGGAATCTTCGGATCTTATGTTCGTGGGGAAGAAACAGATCATAGTGATGTAGATATTGTTATTGATTATGATAAAAACAAAAGATTTTCTATTATAAAATTTTTAAAATTAGAAAATCTTTTAAGCGATATTCTAGGAAAAAAAGTATTTGGTTTCTAAAAATGGCATAAAACCTGCTTTAAAAACATTTATTTTACAAGAGGCTATTTATCTGTGAAAAGAACACCACGTCATTTTTTAGAAGATATTTTCGAATATTCTAAATAAGCTGTGATAAGAATATTTTGTTTACTCTTAGGAGAAAAAAATGGACAAAGATACCTTCAGAAAGGTCGTAGCAGGGCTGTGCGGTGTTGCGATATTTTTTATTATAGATTATCACTTCGGGTTGACTTGGTCAGGTGCTAGAGCAAAAAGGGAAAGAGAGTTTGGCAGACAACAGATTGCAGAAATATTCCAACAGATTTATCCTTACTTTAGTGAAAGAAGCAGGCAACTTCTTGTTGATTACTGGGTGATTAGAAGAAATGATATTTTGTCGGCTGGAAAAGCAGGGAAAAGCGGAATAATGATTGGAGCCGAGCTAGTGAATGAAGCTTTTGGAGAATTGTCTCCATCGGACCAAAACCAAATGGCAGAACTCGAATTAGAAATATTTTCTATGTTTCCAAAAACATTGCAGGAAAAATATATTGTGGCTATACAAAAAAACGATCAAATATCTATAGAACTGTGTAAAGATATAGCAAGTGCTTTTAAAAGAGCTTTTCTAGAATTATCTAAAGAAAAATTACATTTATATGAAAATCTTCTTCAAAAAGGGCTGGAAATAAAAATAAAAAAGATTAGCCTTCAACACACTAAATAACATTGGGGTTTTCTCAACAACATTGAAATTGCAGTGGAAAAGCCATAAAATTAAGGTATCTCTTGTTAAGAAAAAACTAGCGTCCCACAAAACTACCCAGCATAAAAACTACTCAGCATAATGTCTTTGCTCGCTATGAATTAAAGATTCACAACGAGCAACAAAGAAAAAAAATCGAACAGGGTGATTTTTTTTTATTCATTATTTTCTTCTATTGCCACTGTTTCCTCTTGTGTACTTTCGGTGGTTATATTTATGCCTTCTTCCGTTTTTCCTTGAACTTGCCACTGTGTATTGGTTTTGGTGAGTTTCTGCAGAGCTAATTTTCCCAAAAGTTGTAAGATACCTGTGCGTTTTCCTGTCATTTCTAAATGCAAAAGGGCTGTTTGGTTAGGCAAAAAAGTAAGATTTTTGTCTGTAACTTTGGCAGTCACTTTATCGGAAATGACAATTTCCCCTTCTATACTCAAGTCTTTAATAGAAAAATCGGTTTGGTTGGTCACGGCCACAGTAATGGCATAGGTACTTCCTTTGAGTCGAAATTTTTGGATACGGATTTTATTGACTTTCAGGAGGAAAGGTTTTTCCTTCAAAACAATTTCTTTTGTGATAGAAAAGGGAATTTCCATATATTTTTCATTTACTCTAGCAGAAACATTCCCTTCTATAGAAATGGGAGTTTTCTTGTCTATATTGGCGGCTTTAATTTTTTTTAAAGTCGCAATGTCTATTGTTAAAGGAAGTTCCGCCTTTTTTGTACCGAAAGCCTCTAGCTTAGGGAGCTGTAAATCGCCTTCCATGATTTGTTTTTGGGAAGCGTAAATTTTGTAGTGAGACCTGAGATCGGCAATTTCTTTGGCAAATTTGCTGGTAACTCCAAGATCTAAAACAAGAGACACTCTGCCTGGCGAAATGTTGGTAAAGCGAATCCCCTTGACTTCCACTGCAAAAGGACGACCTTGAAGAAGGATGTCTTTGTTCAAGGAGAATGGAAATCTTTGTTTTTGCCCCTCTAACATCAATTCTAAATTGCCTGTTAAAGACACCGTCACTGTTTTCCCTGTATGCTCCTCCTTGATTTTACGTAATAGATTCGTATCTACATCAATGCTTAACATGGTTGATGTCGGATTTTGACTTTCTGTTTTTTTGAGATATGCGTTGCCTTCGGCAATACTATTGCCTGCTAGTTCCAATTTGTACGTAGCTTGTAGGTTATTTACCTTTTTTAGAAAGGCAGCCTGAATTTGAAGGCAAGAAACCACCTCCATTTTGTCATTATTCTGGTGAATTTCCAGAGAAACCACTTTGCAATTCATGCCACTTTCCTGGCGTTGGATTTCTCGTTGTATAGTGAAAGGTACTTTGGCTTTGATAATTTTTAGATCAAGATAAAGATTGCCCATTATGTTTAGATGTATCTTATCTTCTTGGCGTAACTTCATTATCTCGTCAATGGAAAAAAATAGAGGCAACTCTAGGTTGCCTTTTTGATTTGCTTCCACTTTTCCCTCTAAGTTTATTTCGCCTTGGATGATTTGCTGTTCCTTTGACTTTACAATATAGTCAGCTTTGAAATAGGAGATAGGTATTTTCCCCAAATTTTGAATTTCCATTTTTGCAATGATTTGAGCAGTTCCTTCAGAAGGAAATGCAATGGAAATCTTTTGCACCGTAAGCTGTGGCATTTTCCAGTTGGCTGCTAACCAACCTATACTGCCTCCGATTACAAGAAATATTAAGGCTATGAATACCGCCAATTTTTTTTTCATCTTTTCCCTCTTTAATCTATTCTTATATTTTTTCTATCTTGAACAAAATGAAACCAAAAGGCAAGATCTTGTTATTGTGTTGTTTGTTCTGCCCTTTTTTTTAGATGGCGATACGCCCTAATAACTAGTGTTATAATGAGTAATATTAATAATTGTAATCCTATTGATAATATCAATAATAATAGTTCAGATGTTCTATGAAATGTAACGTCTTTACAGGCAGGAGAGTATCCTGTTTGGAAAAATCTAAATAAATATACTAATGCTGAAATAGTGGATATTATCCATGATGAAATCCAAAATTTTCCAAGAACAATGATTGAGATAGGAGCTATAATCAATGAATTCAAAATAGTTGTAAGTGCAATTGTGACTAAGGTAATCATGAAAATGTCGAAATCAGGATCATCTGCATTGGAATGGCTACGTCTCCAATGGTGATCCCAATCCGCTAGTAAGTTTATACTAAAAATAAATAAAATAATTAAAATTATTGATAATTTAAAAAATCTGTTTTCCATTTGTTTTTTCTTTCTTTCATGGCACGCGACACAAATTTTAGCCACCAGCCTGTTCATTTGCAGTCACATGTAAGAATCTAAAAAAGAAATGTTTGCCGAAAAAGCAAAGATTTTGAAGCACAAATGGTTTATAAAATCACCCGATCTTTAGATGTTTATCTGTACTGCTCTTTGATTTTTTTGGCTTTTTAGGTTTCAGCTTGCACGAGATAGAACATAATATTATCAAAAAAGAGCCAAATTTTGCAAATATTTTCTTTCTTTTTCTTCAATTATTTTGGGCATATTAGCTATACGCCTCTAAAAAACACGATTTTTTTTAATGCTTGATATTATAACGAATTACAGAAATCAAAATCGCTATAGGTTTCATAATCTTTTATAAATTCGTCCAGTCTGGTTAAAATCGAATTGCGTATCGTCAGATAACGGCTAAAATTGCTGTTGACTTCCCTTATAAAGCCTTTTATAATTGCCGCTTGAAAGAGTTTAATTTAACATTGCCAAATTAAGTGAGGGATTCATTAAGTTATCAATTTTCTATACTGAAAGAAGATTTCAATGGAAATAGACCGCCCAATAGAGACAAAAAAAGAAGACTTGTTTGGAACTGGACAATATGTAGAAGCATTGAGTAAGTTTATCCAGGATTCTGTAGAATCAAGGGCTACGCCAATAACATTAGGAATACAAGGCGATTGGGGATCAGGAAAAACTTCCCTGCTTAATTTGCTTAAAATACAGTTGGGAGAATCTTATCTTTCCATCAATTTTAATTCTTGGGTATTTAGCAATGAGCAAAATATTGGAGGAGAATTAATCCTAAGGGCGGCAAATGCTGTTATGGACGCAGCGGAAAAAATCAAAGAAAAAAAATTGGCAAGCAAGCTATACGAAGGTTTGAATTATCTCTTCCATGCAGGATGGAGAATGGCAGAAGGTTTTTTGCAGAAGAAAGGCATTGATCTATCGTACCAACGGAAAAAAAATACAGAGTTCTCGCAATTTCATGACCACTTCGCTGATTCGGTAGGAAAAATACTCCAGAAAACAGGGAAACGCGCTTTGATCTTTTACATTGATGATCTTGATCGTGTTCCACCAACCAAAGCCATTGAGTTGACTGAAGCCATCAAAAATTTCCTTGATGTGCCTGGCTGTGTATTTCTTATTGCCTGCGACTATCGCGTTATACAAAAAGGGCTTTTGATCAAATTTGGATTTTCTGAAAAATCCAGGGAAAGCCATCAATATCTGGATAAAATATTTCAGATACCTTTTCGTATGCCAGTTTTCCGCAAGAACGAACGCCAAAAATATATAAAAAATTGCTTTGACGATGAAAGTTTTAGCGACGAACACATCATCACTTTAGACGAAATCATTGCTACGCTTCAAATGGCCAATCCACGTGCTATAAAACGTATCGCAGGAGTTTTTAAACTTTTGTGCTATGTACAAAAGCCTCAACAAACCATCGAAAAGATGAATTTCTTGACTTTGGTGATCTTACAACAATATTCCACTTCTATATATCAATTTTTAGCTCAAAATGAAAATGCGCCCGAACTGCTTGCCCTGGGACAAGAAAATGAAGAAAGCATAAATACAGAAGTGCTGAAAGATTTTGAAGAGAACGAAGAAATTTTGGAGAGATTTACAGAACTTTTTAGAATCAATACTTTCTTCCAAGATTGGCTACAAAAAGAAGCTTATTGTCCCTATTTGGGATTAACTGGATTAGCGGAGCCTGAATCAGTTACTAAGCCGGGGGACAATTCAAAGCAATGGAATACTACAAAATTCAAAGCCTGGCTAGAAGAACTATCAGATTCAAACATCCGCAATTTTTCTCTTAAAATATTGCATATGTTTGAAGAATTGTGCAAAAATTTTCCTTCCCAAGATATCAAAAAAGCATTCCCTTATGCCAGGGCCAGAGTTGTATACGGACACGGATATTCTCCTACACTTTCTATTCAGGTGGTTCATAAAACTATGCATCGTCGGGTTATATCCTACTATCCAGATCCAAATGCACAGGATGATATGCGTTGCTCGGAGTGTTTCTGTTTTTTTTATTGGAATGTATCTAGCGAACTCTGTAGAGAGACGATAAAATATTTTCACAATAAAATATTCCCTCACATATTTGCTAAAACACATCGAGATAGCTATGCAAAAATTAAAGATATGACAAATGGAGACGAATCTCTTCCCCTACTTAAAGAAGTAATCCGAGAAATGATGGAGGTACGTATACGCCCAGAATCTTGCTTTTCCAAAGAAGAACTACAAGAACGTTTAACGTAGAGATTGAAAACCGTTTTTATTGGTAATTTTTCCTTAAGTGATAAAAAATGTTGAAAGAAAAATTTAAGAAACTTTGTTTAGAACATTTGGATCAATTTGAAGGTATAGAAGTATTAGGATTCAAGATAAAAGCATATACAAGAAAAACGAAAGGAATTCCATATACTGATCTTTTTGCTTATAGATGGCATAATGGAAAAAAGCTGTGGATTTTCATTGGAAAACCTGAGTCACAAGAAGAAATAAAAGAGAAGATAAAAAAATTTTGCTCGACTAACTCTATAGAAATTTCAGAATTACAACAAAAATAAAAAAAGTTAAAATTTTTTTCTTGATAATTCTATCAACTTTGTTAGATTTAATTGATAAGTTCTATCAATTTTACTAGACATATAAATATTTTACATAACTAAATATAAGATAATAAATTAGAAATAAAATTTACTACATTCCCATTTTGTAAAATTTTGCAAGCCAACAGTATTGGTTTGCAAATCACGAAAGGAGGCATTGTATGTTTTCGAATACTCAAACATTCCGTCATTCAGAAAGCGGTTTTATCCTTACGCCTATATTTATGTAACAAAAAGGTGAATTTTTTTTACCTCATGAAGTTGGCCTCCAGCTAGACTATGAAAATTTATCAAAAACTTTACAAGAAAGCGATTCATTCAATGAAGGGATTGAATATTTTGTGTTACAAGGAGATGAACTCAATGGTCTGCGTAGTTTTTTAAAAAACAATCCTCAGTCCCAAGACGCGACATTTAATAGTACTTTCTGAAGCAGGTCTTTATGCTGTTATTTTGCTTTCACGCAAAGCTGGTGCTGTGCAGATACGTCGTTGGATAACCTGCGAAGTCATGCCAAAAGAATCCTCTCTCGAAGAGAGCGATGTATGGAAGAACCGAAAAAAGAACAAAGCAATTTCGACTCAACCTGTTCGACTATAACCCCATGATACGATACAGGGAAGCGAATTCCATCCCTCAGAGAATCACGATTTACATCCCAAAAAGCCTGGAACGAAGAGGTTTCCTTGACAAGGTCATAATTGGTACGCAGTCTGGCTATATGGTGGACTACCTTTCCTATTCGGCAAGTCCTGTTATATGGAAAAAAATTAGAAAAATTATCCTACCTTTTTTTCATTTCAATTCTATTTAAAAATAGAAAGGTTTTATCATGAAATGAAATATAGTTTAAAAATATAAAGGAGAAAAGGCATGTCTGATGAATTAGATAGTCTGGTAGAAGCTTTTGATGCTGCCTGCTATGGTCCTTTAGCTGAACATTACGAATTAGGAAGACAAGTAGAAGGAATGGATGAACTGCTTACACTAATTGAACCTCATAGAATTCGCACGATTATATTAGAATCTTGTAAAAATTTAACAGACTTACTTAGTGCTTGCTATAAGGGAATTAAGAATAGTACATCAATTTTAGAAATCATCCAATTTAAAAATGAGTTTGAGACATTGCTGCATAAACGTTTTTCCTATATAGAAAATCGCATAGATAGATTTGATTCTAAACTCAGTACTTTCAGAAATTCTCTTCGCTCCTGGAACCAAGAAATAAAAAATAACGGTGATGAAACTTTTTGGGGGGCAGTTGGCGGCGGGATTCTTGGTGGACTACTGTTGGGGCCTTTGGGAGCAATATTAGGGGGAATTTGTGGCGGTGCTAGCAACTCTGATGACTCCGCTGAAAATGAAGGGGCACGAGAATTAAAGAATCTTATTGGAGAATATGAAGCTTTGCTTAGCGATACTAAGCGTAGCTTAGATGAATGCCTGGAAATAGCTAAAGCATACTTTATAGAAATTGCGCAAAATATTATTGAAGAAAAAGAAGTAAAACGTTTACAATCAGAAAATTAATCAAAAAAATTAGGAGCTAAGCCATGAATGAAGAAGAAAAATTTAAATCTTATGCTGGTTTAGGTTTATTGATTTTAGGTTTGATATTGTATGGAAGCCTAGATGGCGACAAAAAAATTATGGAGAATATAAAACCTTATGTATTTGGTTTTATGGGCATTGTAGGTGTATGCGCTATTTTTTCTATGATTTTTGGAAATAAAAGCTAACCATTAGGAGCAGGTGCTAATATTATAGCATCTGCTCCTTTTTCTATGTAGGCCAGAGAGCAAAGTTTTGTTTACAGCACTTCTCACTTGCGTTGTATACAGAGTATACATCGGATTCAAAGGAATTTATCCACAGATTACACAGATTTTCAAAACTTTTATCCGCGCAATCTGTGTAACCTGCGGATTATTTTATAGACGATTTTTGCATGCAATACAACTGAGAACTGCTGTATAAAAATCCTGTATGATTTCCTCGTTATCAAAATTATACTGCTAGGATGAAAAGAACACAGTGTCACACCATCTCAGATTTGCTCAATAATATCTGCAAATGGCTTCTGCTTTTTTCTACGAAATATCCAGATCTTTGTATCGTAGGTCATCAATAGTTTTGCTTGCAATTTCACGTGCATCCTGAGAAGCTATCTGCTTTGCCTGCTCTAGTCGAAAAACCCTCTCTTCCAAGGATGCCATATTATATTCCTGGCCACGAATCTGGGAATGATGACGCAGGTTATCCCAGACTTCCGCTGCAACTCCCAAACATGGGATTTGTTTCATGACGGCAACTAAAAAAACATATACAACATGCAGAAACTTTTTTGCAGCTTCTCTTATAAATTCTTTGTATTCCAGACTAATATATCTTTTATTTTTGTCTTGCCCACGATCATAATCTTTTTTGGCATGATGAATCTCTTTTTCTAGTATGTCTCGTAAAATAAAGTCGTTATCTTGAATTCGGCGGTAAGTATCCGATTCGCATAAAGCCTGGCTGATATCATAAATTAAATTTTTAAAAGACTGCTTATCATCACATCCTTTTGTGTATTCCCTTGTTGAAATTTCATGAAAACGGAAATGATCTTTTAAATCTGCAAACTCTTCTTCTAAATATTTTTTTACAAAATTTCGTGGGCTTTGTTTAGCTTGCTTTACTGATAAGCAATCCATTTTAGTAATAACAATGAAAATAGAGGGAATTTTACGGCCTTCTTTTTTACGCCTTTGGAATGGGAGGCATATTTTTTTTAGCGTTCCTAGTTCTTCTTTGTTGAGTGCTTGTGAGGCCGTCATTAAAAAAATAAATGAAGAACAATGAACCATATAATCTTCTGTCACAGCATCATGTGTAGAAATTAAAGAGTGGAATCCTGGTGTATCTACTAAACAAATATCCCTTAACATTGAAAGATTCCAAAATACTTTTGCTTTTTCGATCAAAAAACCAAAATAAAGCCCGTGATATTTAGCAAATTCCTGGATTTCTTTTTCGGAAGCTAAGGACATTTTTAAATTTGGCTTTTCTTCAAATTCAAGATATACAAACTCGATAGGATCTTCCCAACATAGCTCATTTTTAAAAGCATCTATCGCTTTTTGGTAAGAGGATTCTTTAGCTTTGGGAGTTCTGAATTCGAATTTTTCGGTGCAATAAGCGTCTTGTATATGATTTAAATCTTTTAAAATTTTTCTCCCATCGTAGTCATGTGGATGAGGATTGCTAATAGTAGCGGCTTTGCAGGATTTGATCTTAGGAAGCTGTGTTTTAGTAAGATTGTCCTGTAGTAGTTGACGCAAGTAATCTAATTCTTCCAGACATAATTCTAAAGAAACACTGGGCAATTCTCTTCCGACAGGAACATTATCTACGTATCGAAAGAGAGTAATCTTATTTTCTCTCCGCCACTGCAACTCTGCATAAGGTTGTTCATTATAGTGTAGCTCGGTAATATATGCTGTAGTAGGGGTATCGGCAACGGGTAAAATGCCGTTGTTATCTAAAAGCGCATTTAGAAAAGTAGACTTTCCACTAGAAAAACTACCGCAAACAGGAAGTAAATAACGATTTTTTTCCAATTCTTCACTCGCATTTCTACAAAAACTTGGAGTTATATTGCAAAAACGATAATGATTGCTTTGCTCATTATAAAGCTTTTGTAATTTTTTTAAGATACTATATAATATATTATTATAATGAATTAGCCTCCTTCGGAGGCAATCTTTCCCGTGCGTAAGCTGTAATCTTATC
>CALKWO010000209.1 GCA_938003875.1 uncultured bacterium | reverse complement strand
CTCTATTGGCAAAAGACGCAGGGATTGCGCTGAAGGTCGTCTTTTTCGAATAGATCGTCATTTTCGGCGCAACCCTGCGGCTACAAATCATTGCGACGATTACGATTAAGATAAGGATTACGATAAGATTACAGCTTACGCACGAGAAAAATTGCCTCTATACAAAGGAAGCTTTTGTCCATTCCACGCTGTTGCATGGGTAAAGCGTTCTTTTCCTAGTTCTATGTCTCCCCATTCCAGATGGAATCGAATGATTTTTTCTGGAGAAATAGTCTCGCAAAGCAGTCGTCCCAGGTTGACATAGCGGATGGAATAGATAGTCTGTCCTATTCCTGGAATTTGGGAAAGCAATTCTTTGTTCATTTTTAAAACGCTATCATTCATAACAAAGGCTTTTGCCAGGATAGCACCGTCTGCCATAATCTGTAGTCCCTTAAAGAAAAAGGTAACAGGAAGATATTTTGCTAAAATCTGACAGGCGATGTCTATTTTTTCCTGTGGCATATATATCTGTCCATCCTGAACCTGGCTATAATGCCTGTAGTTTACCAGAGTGATATGGCTTCCCTGGAGCATGTCATTCTTGTAGAAAATACAGCCTGGATAAGGAGATGATGTTTTTTCTTCAAAGAACTGGCATATAGAATCTTGCATTTTTTTCAAAGCATCTACCAAACTTCCCGACAGGGGATATCCAAACACAATTCCCGTAGGGCTAAACAAGATCGTATCGGGCTGTAGCATACCATTTTCTTCTTTGAAATTTTTTTTTCTTTCCCTGAGTTGATTTACATCCAATCCCAAAGACTCCGTGGATTGTCTGTATTGTTCAAAGGCTTTATATTGTGCCTCTACAGCCTCTTTGGATTGGGGGACTTCCAGCCATCTGTCAATATAATAGTTTATATCCTTTCTCGCAATATCGGGCAGGTCTATAGAATCAGCAAAAAAACGAAACCATTCCAATTCTGCTGTTTCTCTCTTCTTTAGATTTTGCAAGGGTTTCAAGTCTATAGCAGAATAATTGACTATATTGTCTGCTACTTTAAGCAGCCTGGAATGGTATGAGCAATTTCTCAATCGATGATAATGCTCCCACTTGGTTGCTAGCAAAGCAATCCTTTTCTCCTGCCCTACTATATTTTCTGTGCCTGACAACGCAGCAATTTTTTTTACAGGAATCCCTTTTTCTTCCATCTGGGCAATGCTCATATTCTGTATACTAGAATTTTGGCTAAGATCCAGCACTATACTGGCAATCTCTGGGTGAAAATATTGTGCTATCTGCGCAGAAGTAAGGGGGGAATACTCTAGCGTATCATGCAAGAAAGCCGCTGCTAGCAAAGTCGTCTCCGTTATATCCAGTCTCTCTACAAGATACTTTGCGACTTCTAAAGAATGATGCAAAAATCGCCTCTCTTGATTCTGTTCTGATAAAATATTATGGGCTATATAGCTCCATAAAAAGGCATTGTTGAGTAAATCCATATCCTCTCTGGACAACGTTTCACCTATTTTGGCTTTTTTTTCTCTCAGGCATTCGAGAATAGACTCTTTCCTCAAGGCTTCTGTGAAAAAATCCTCTGTCTCTCTTAGCCTTTGTGAAGCAGTTTTATGGCGTTCCGAACAGGCATATCGTACCATGTTGCAAACGCCTATAAGACCATGCTGATCATCGTTTTCTGACCATTCTAGCAAACTTTCGATAGAATTATCATCCTTTTCGTATAGGCCTATTTTTTTTATATGTCTGAGCATAAAATCCTGAAAATTTTTTCTGGTAGCCTGAGCAAAACCGCCCATAAGGATAAATCTATCTATACCAGAAGAGGCTACCTCAATGAACTCTCTTGCCAGAATCAAGGTTATTTCCTCAAAAAGAGACAGGGCAAAAGGATCGTTCGTGTTGATCGCCTCGCAAAATTCCGTATTTTCTATGACAAGAGCGATTGCTATGTCCACTTCGTGTTCAGGATAGAAAGATTTTAAGGCAGAGCCTATCGCCTCTCTGGACAATATCTGGATAGCATGGTCTCTTGCAGAAGAATCAAGCTGTCCAAGCAGTTCCTGGGTAATTTTATCCGAAAGAATCTTTTTCCTTTTTTCCAGAGAAATTTCCTGGATTTTTTTCTCTGCCATCCTATAAAGAATGGAATTCCTGAATCCAGACAAATCTTCTATGGCTTTTATCTTGATTCTCTGCTCTGCTGCCCTGCCTGAGGCATAGGCTGAGAGATGTCCTGGTCTTCCACACTCACATATCCTGGCACCAGGCGATTCATCTATCGTGATATGCCCCAGGGATGCGACATAGTGGTCATGAATGTCAGGATGTTGGGTATCGAATATCTTATATCCTACGCCAGAGCTTATGGTGACAATGCATATTTTTTTATGGACTTTATATTTATCCAGAATTCCATATCTCCAGGCAGCAGCAACAACATCGTTGGTAATATAGAAATGCCATCCTGGCATTCTTGTTTTTAATTTTGTCTGGAGAGGAAAGTTTTCATAACTGCCCCAGAGAGAGGCAGCCTTGCCTATAACGCCTCCTTCTTTGACTGTTCCAGCAAAGCTGATGGCCACGCAGGAAAAATGAACTTCAGGGTATTCTTTTTGTACCAGGGATACATACTCTTCTATGCGGTCCAAAAGCATATCCTGAACCTGCTCTATAGTTTTATCTGTCCATATTTTAAAGCCAGGGGTTTCAAATTTATGCAGGCTTTCCGATGGTCTTCCATCCGAAAAAAAAGCACCTACCCTGGTGGTAGTTCCCCCAATATCGAAAGCCACTATGCTAGGAAAATCTGGGCCAGGAAGAAGAAGATTGTTTTTACCTTTCAGAATATCGGCAACCAATCTGGTGATCGTATTTCTATTCAAAGGAGTAAAGGGCCTTCTCAACAGCTCTTTTGCCTTTCTTATATCCACTCCTATATTGGATTTTTCGGGAACACTGTCTGATAGAATGATTTCGCCCTTCATAGGAACAGAGTCTTTTATCAGACGAACAATCTCTTCTTTGGTAAATTCTTCCCCTGACATAATATCGAAATGTTTATAGCGTTCTAAATGCATATCATGAAGCTCAGCAAGACGAATCAGGATTTCATTCAAGTCTTCCACATAGATCGGATATAGCAAAATATTCTTTTCTTCTTTTCTCCCTCCTAAGACAAGAATGCCTGCTATTCGCATGATGCTGAATTTCAGAGAATACCCTTCGCCATAGATATGGCTTATTCTTGCGCTAATAGAATTCTTCATCTTGGAAACATAATGATCTCCAATGCTTTTGGTCAGTTCATAAATATAGATATTTTCTGGTATGGGATTTTTCCATATATACTTTTCTGCGAATTCTATAACACGCTCACTCACATCATCATCATCCAAAAGAGTATCCAGGATGGAGTCAAACTCTCGGATAGCCTGCTCTACCCATTTTTTGGCATCTTCTCGGCTTAAAACCAGGCTTACTCTCTGGCTGGAAGGATACAGGAATCGTATCTTATCTCCTTGTGGGGATTGGTTTATCAGGGATGCTAGCAAACCTTTGGCAAAGCCATTGACCGCCAGAGCCTGAGCATAGTCTTTTTCTGGCGTGCCTAATCCAACTATGCCTGACATATCATACAAGATGCTATTCTCTGCAATCAGCCTTTTGAGATTCCTTATAGAAAAAACACTTCCCTCCAGGATTTCTGCCTTGCCTGCTCTGCTCAGCCCGATTCTTTCTATCAGCTTTTGCATTTTTCCCTTCTGGATAGAAAGCATAACCCTGTAGCCCCTGTCTATAAGGGCAATAGAAAGCTGTGATCCAATATCTCCTGTCGCGCCTATAATGGCAACGTTTTTTCTGTCTCCTGTAGCATTTGTTATAGATTCCCAGTCGTCTGGTGACAATACCATTTTCCCTGGCAAGCGCATATCCACAAGAACCTTTCCTCTGGTTTTGTGCTGGCGGATATTTTCCACTTCTTCAGGCAGGCTTTCCAGGGAAATTACCTGAGTTATCATCTTAGAGGCAGAGATTTTTTGGGAACATAAAAGATGGATGGCTTCATTCATATCAGCCAGGGTTGGTTTTCTGCTGCCTCTAAACTCTACCGTCTTGCCATTCTCTGTTTTTATCCGTACTTTTTGATTATGAGAGCGAGCTTCATGGCAATCTAGTACTCCTCCAGGGAAAGCAACGATGTCTGTTTTTCGAGTGCTTCCAAAAAGAATAACAGATCCGTCCTCTTTGACCACATCCAACGACTCTTTGAGGCAATCCATAGAAAACGAAGTTGCCAGAATCACTATATCAAAAGCATCCTTGAGATTTTTTAGCCATATTCCCTTTTCGTCCATCTCTACAGCATCCTCCGAGGAAACAATACCCGCTTTTCTGGCAAATTCTAAATTTTTTCCGCAAGGATGGATGAGTACGACCCTTCTGGCATCGTATGCCCTTGCAACCAGGGCATGAATTTTGTCAAACTGATCGCCTCCAAAAATAGCAACACTTTTGCCTTCTAATGTATTTTTAAAAGCAACCAGAGAATGCACAGCGCAGGCAAAAGGCTCAATGAAAATAGCTTCCAGAGGAGAAGAAACTTCCCAGGGAATTTTGACGATCTGGCCATTCTCCGCCATCTCTTTTGTAGCGATAAAATGGCTGGCAAAGACTCCCTGCGTATCATGCCCCATGATATTGTCAGATTTTACAGGATGGTTGGGATTGAACGTCATCAAATCCTCTGGCTGAAAACCTTTTATATTGTGGCCTGTCAGCAAGACTTTGGCAATCCCTTCGTGACCAGGCACAATTCCTTCCTTATACTCCCTTTTCCCCTCTATAATTTTTATGTCTGTATCGCATATTCCAGCGTACAAAACACCCAAAAGCATTTCATCTTCTCTGCATTCGGGAATTTCTTTGGATTGAAATTGTAAATGTCTGGCACTGTCTATTGTAATGCATCGAAATATATCGCTAAATCTATCGTCAGGCATCATATCATTATCTCTTCACAAACAGGGACGTTATTTAATTTGACAATGTTAAGGAATCGGAATTAAATAAGTTCCCCATTTAGACGATAAAGATAACGATAAAGATAACGATTAAGATTAAGAATCGTAGTCCGATTCGTTATCATTATCTTAATC
>CALKWO010000208.1 GCA_938003875.1 uncultured bacterium | reverse complement strand
AACCATGTTAGACACAGTGCATGTATAACTTCCCTCGTCGCTCTCTTGTGCGCTGGCGATAGTAAAAGTAGAAGAAGTAGCGTTGGGAATATTGCTTGCTCCTTTTTTCCATTGGTAAGAGAGAGGACGCGAGCTGGCTGTTTTATCTCTGCTGCCTGTGGCTACCACAGTAAAGCTTACCGAATCCCCAGGGTTTTTGGTCTGGCTGACAGGATGGCTTGTAATCACTGGCGAATCGTTTATTGTAAGCGTTGCTGCATTAGAAGTTACACTCGCAACCATGTTAGACACAGTGCATGTATAGCTTCCCTCGTCGCTCTCTTGTGGGCTGGCGATAGTAAAAGTCGCAGAGGTAGCGTTGGAAATATTGCTTCCCCCTTTCTTCCATTGGTAAGAGAGAGGATTGCTTCCTGTGGCTGTTACACTAAAGCTTACCGACTCCCCAGGGTTTTTGGCCTGGCTGACAGGATGGCTTGTAATCACTGGTGGATCGTAGACAATCAAGCTGACAGAATCAGAAAAGGGTGAAAGAATAATAGGATTCACCTGGCATCTTGCCCTGGCTTTTATGCTGTAATTCCCTGCTTTAGTATAGATATGATTTGCGGAAGTAGCGGTTGACCAGTTAGAAATTTCTTCATCTCCCCAGTCAAACTGGTATTCAACGTTATGGCCTTCACTGCAAGTGGATCCTCCTGATGTATAAGTAATATTCTGTTCTGTAATTGCAGTGCCTGCCCCTATGGGAGTGTTGGGTTTGCTTACTGTGTGAGAAAAGCCTTGAATATAAAACTCGAAATCTCTATTACTACTAGCACCTGCATAGCTCCAAACGGGGGGATTACCTCTTCGGACGAACATACGGCCATCAAGGTATAAATCTTCAGCAGAGTAAGCGTTGATGGCTGAAATAAATCTCTCCGAGTCTGGCCCTGTCTCAAAGCCCAAGACAAAGGCAAAGTATTGGCCAGCAGTCAGCTTTATATTGTCTAAATCAAATGTCCAATAGCCAGCAGTGAGATTGGAGCTTGGGAAGGTGCCTGATTGGGTACTAATCAAAGTGTCTCCTGTAATATCAGAAGCATCGCTAACGCTCCAGACTTGCAGAATGAACCTTTGTTTTTCAACAGATGTCCCGAAATCTCTTACTTTAATTGCGATTTTATCTATAGTCCAATCGCTAGCGCCTTTGATCAAAAAAGATTGGCAAATTTCAATGCGGTCTGGGCCAGAATTCGTTTTCCATTGAATGGGCCAGGCAAAATTGTCATAACCGACAGTATAGCAGGTAAGAAGATTATCGGAAGGCTGAGTAGAGTTAACCGTCACAATAACTGGATGATCGTTAACGGTCAGTACAGCAGCATTGGATGTTACACTCGTGACCATATTCGATACTATACAAGAGTAGCTACCTTCATCACTTTCTTGAACATTCTCTATAGTAAAAGTGGCAGAAGTAGCGTTAGGAATATTGCTTTCGCCTTTTTTCCATTGGTAAGACAGAGGATTCGTTCCTGTGGCAACTACTGTAAAACTTACCGCATCTCCAGGATTTTTCGTCTGGCTGACAGGGTGTTCTGTAATCACTGATGGATCGTTTATTGTAAGTGTTGCTGCATTTGATGTTACACTCGTTACCATGTTGGATACCATGCAGGTGAAGCTTCCCTCATCGCTCTCTTGTACGCTGGCGATAGTAAAAGTCGCAGAGGTAGCGTTGGGAATGGATGTTCCGCCTTTCTTCCATTGGTAAGATAGAGGACGCGAGTCATCTGTTTTATTTCTGCTGCCTGTGGCTACCACGGTAAAGCTTAGCGAATCCCCAGGATTTTTCGTCTGGCTGGCAGGATGGCTTGTAATTACGGGTGGATCGTTTACCGCCAATGTAGCAGCGTTGGAGTCTGCGGAAGTGAAAGCGTTTGATACGGTACAAATGTAGCTTCCTTCATCGTTTTCCTTTACATTCGAGATAGTGAAGGTAGAGGAAGTGGCATTGGGAATGGATGTTCCGCCTTTTTTCCATTGATAGCTCATAGGTTCAGAACCGGTTGCTGATACACTGAAGGACACCTGAGTATCTGGATTGACTGTTTGCGATTGAGGATGGAGCGTAAAGACTATATCATGATCCTGGACTATGACATTTTTGTTTGCTGTCTTGTCTATTCCAAATTCACTATAGCTTGCTGTGATCAAGCAACTTTGATTGCCTGTGGTTTGGGTCGTTTGCAGAGTTCCGTTGTTGAAGATCGTAGCATAGCCACTGTTTTCATTCCAGGAACAGCCTGTAATCTTATTGCTGCCATCTTTATAATAAGCCCGACATACATAGTTTTGTGAAGAATTTTCCGCTACAAAGTCAGGCCCTTCTATGGCAATAGATTCCAATTCTGAAGTGAAATGAGCCGTTATCTGCTTTGGACTGTCCATAGTCAAAGACATTGGATTTTCGAATCCATCTATATCGCCCGACCAGTAGCTGAACTGGTAGCCAGCATTAGCCGAAGCTGTCAGCGTACAGGGTGTGCCAGATTTATACCAGGAAGCGTTGGAGACGCTACCAGCCCCAGGTGGATCTATGTTGATGGTAAGTTGATATTGGGCAGCCCAGTTAAAGGTGACAGTGGAATTTTGCGATATACTGAAAGAAACAAAACTGGCAGAACCCTGAGATGGTACAGAGCCTGTTCCCGTGAATCCTGTACACTGGTAACGGGTGTTGTTGATAGCACTTGTCGGAGATGTTACAGAAGAAGATACCAGAGTGCCAAGAGAATAGTTGCCAGCACCCTGTGGATTGCCATAGGGAGAAGAGACGTTGAAAGCAATCAAAGGCTCTGTTGTTGTAAAACTCCAGACCTTCTCTCCTTCCTGCGTTGCCCCAATACTGTCGCGGGCTACGATTTTCCAATAGTATTTTGTATTGGAAATCAAAAAACCTGGCGTGAACGTCGTTCCATTATAGCCTGATTGCCGTAATTGGGGAGGGTTCGCCGTGCCCAGATAGATGTCGTAGAGTACGGTGTCTCCGATATCTGGGTCACCTCCTTGCCAGGATATTTGGGTATCAATGCCTATGTTGGTGGCATTGTCCACAGGAGAAGGCGAGGTGGGAGCATAGGGAGGCCGATTGGGCTGGAAAATGCTGAAAGTAGCCTCGCTTTGATCTTCATACGCAGAGCTGGCAGCATCGTATCCTACAATTTTGATAAGGCTTGTGTTGTTGACTGCCTGCGTAATCTCCCAGGAATAAGAGCCATCGTTTGTCTCGTTTGTAGACAGAGTTTGCCATGACCTGCCATTATCAGCAGAATAAAAAATATCTACTTTGTTGATTCCAGCATCGTTGGTATTCCAGGTGATTCTCTGTTGGCTGTTTTTCCCCCAGCTTTCTCCTCCCTTAGGAGATGTAAGCGCAATCTCCGGAAGAGGAAATTGTCTGCGGAATACCCCGGCTGCTGTACCAGCATAAATGATGCCAGATGAGCCTGCTATAGACAAAGAGCGGACATTGACATTCGTCAAGCCTTCATTCATCGGGTTCCAATTTGTTCCGTTATCTTGAGAACGCTGAATACCTGCATCGTCAATACCAGCAAAAATTCCGTAATTAGGGTCTATTGCCAGGGCAACACAGCGTAAGTTCTCCTTAACGTTGGTCCAGGTATTGCCCAGGTCTGTAGAGCGATAGATCCCGCTATATGATCCGGCAAATACATAGCCTGTTCCTGGTTGAACAGAAAGGCAATTTATCTGATCTAAGCTGTTCGTAATCTCCGCCCAATTGCTACCATTGTCGCTAGATCGGTATATTTTTCCATAGGCTGCCGCTAAAAGAGTGGCTCCATTAGGAGTGATTGCCATAGCATAGATGGTTTTGTCTGCAATGCCGTTGTTGACCTCTATCCAGGAGCTACCATTATCGGTGGAGCGTAATACTCCTCCTGAGCTAGTCGAAGACAAAAAGATCGCTCCTGTGTCTGGATGTATGACCATATCGGAAAAAAGATTCCCGCTATACACCTGGCTCCAGGAATCGCCATTGTTATTCGATCTCCAGAGTGTTGATGATTGTATGGCAAAAATGGATTTGCTCACAGGATGATAGAAAACCTTGGAATATTGGATATCCACAGAGGAAAGGCCATTGCTTAGTTTGGTCCAGGAATCGCCATTATTTGCGGATTTTTGTAAATGATTGGAGGTTGCAGCAAAGACATTTCCTCGAGAATCGCCTGCAGTGAGTCCATTCACAGATACAGAATACAGACCTTCCGTAATTTCTGTCCAGGAATCTCCATTGTTGCTTGAGCGGTATACTCCATTTACTTTTCCTAAAAAAATGTCTCCTGTGGTGGGATGTATGCCAATAGCTTTAGAAGATGATGTACTGGTTGACGGAAGATTTGTATTGATTAGAGTCCAGGTGCTTCCATTGTCATTGGATCGGTAGGGTACGCTATGGCCGCTAAAAATTAATCCAGCTCCCGCTTTGATTGCCAAGGTATAATAGCCGTAAACGCCTAATTCGGCCCAGCTATTTCCATTATCACTGGATTTATACATCCACCCGCTTGTAGCCAAAAATATTACATTGCTAGCAGGATGAATGGCAATGCATTGAGAATTACACAATTCAGGCAAACCACTGTTGATAGCTGTCCAGGTGTTGCCATTATCACTAGAACGATAGACTCCTCTACTGCCATGAGCAGCAAAAAGATTCTGGTTATTAGGATTGATGGCAATGTCTGAAACATAAGGCTCTGGCAATCCATTGTTTATCTGTGTCCAGGAATTTCCATTGTCCTCCGAACGAAAGATTCCTCCACCAAACGCTGAGGCAAAAAGAATGCCCGATGCATTGACTACCAAAGTGTTGATACGAGGGTACGTAAGGCCGCTATTGACTTGTGTCCAGGTGTTGCCATTATCGCTGGAGCGATAGACTCCTTGCGAGTATGTTCCCGCAAAGAGCATGCTATTGTTCATAGACAGGCATGTAATTCTGCTTTTTAGTCCAGAATTCGCTGCTGCCCAGGTATTGCCATTATCGCTGGAGCGGTAAACACCATCCCAGGTTCCACAGAAAATCATCCCAGAGCTATGGAAAGCAAAGGCATTTACAAGACCACCTTGCGGCCCGTTGGTCTTCTGCCACTGTGCGCCTCCCACATCGAGCCTGACCTGTCTTGTGGTGTTGCCCTGGCCCGTCTCTGTGTTGGTGAAAGTTACGGTTCCAATATGGATTCCTTTTGGCAAAGAGTTCGCATTTTCATTGATTTCCACTTTGGCATCGGAGAATTGATTCATAGTCGCCTGGCCGCCAGACGGTGAAACCGTAAGCCAATTCACGTCGGATGTCGCTGTCCAGGGAACATCATCATAATAGGCATTGATTCTATAATTCATATTTGGGGGATTGAAGGGGCCGCCTGGGTTGCCTCCCGAATTGAAGTTTTCCGAAGAACTCACCTCCATGCAAGAAGAGTTGCGGATTTTTACGGAAACCAAATTGGATGTGCCTGTTGCTCCTTCATTGTCGGTAGCGACTGCTTTTATCAGACAGGTGATTGCCTGTTGGTTAGCATCTTTCCATTTGTATGTGAAAGGTGCTGCATTGGCCGTACCCAAATAGAACCATGTCGTGTCATTCCATCCATGATAAAAGTCTACCTTAGAGATGCTTCCCCCAGGATCGAAGGCATCTACCGTAATCGTGACATCCACAGGCTTAATGAATTTTTCCTCGTTTATCGGGCTGGTGATGGTGACCTGGGGAGCAGGATTTCCTACGACATTCACACTGATCAGGGAAGATTGGCTTGTTGCATCCATGTTGTCTGTAACAACTGTTTTTAGAGCATGAAGTCCTGGCAAGCCCGTGTTCCACGAAGCAGTGTAAGGAGATGTTGTATCTGTGGCTAAGAGAGTGGTTCCGTCATAGAATTCTACCTTGCTTACACTACCATTGGGATCGGAAGCACTGGCCTCGATGGTAATATCCGTAAAGATGGAATAGGTGGAATTGTTGAGCGGATAGTTGATAGACACATAGGGCGACTGGTTGGTGCCATCATTGTCATTGACGGAAACAGGGACTACGTCCGTCTCGCTCAGTCCACCTGTAGCCTGAAGCGTAATCTGGACATTCTCGTTGGTTGTGTTCGCATCTTTCAAAGCACTCACATGAACCAGTTGGGGGGTAAACCAGTTTCCCGTTGTAAAGACGATGCTGGCAGGAGATATTGCCACGGAATCGGTGTTGCTGCTCGAAAGATTGACGAGAACCGTGCTTGCCGGTTGGCGACTGAGATTTACTGCAAAGCTAAATATCTGCCCTTCGTTCAGATAGAAGTTGCCTATGCTTTCTTCCATGGTCAAAGGAGCCTCGTCATCCCAGACTTTGGCAACCACGGTATCGTTTTCCTCCAACCCTCCGCTGGCAACAAGAACCACATTGACATTGTCATGGTTCTGGTCAGCATCGTGCAGGCCTGAAACCGTCACCGTTTGCTTTGTATTCCAGTTTTGAGAAGTGAATGTGATATGGCTCGGACTCACGGTGGCCTTGGCTGTATTGCTGCTGCTTATCGCCACTTCCACATCGCTTTCCGGAGCAGAGGTCAGCACCACATCAAATGCAGCACTTCCCAGCTCGTTCACATCCAACTGCCACGGCGTCTCGATCATAGACAACCTGGCAGACACAATCTCTCTTGTCCGATTGCCTGCAGCATCGTACTGGTATTCCACAACACTGCCATCGGTGTACACGGTACGAACAAGACGACCTAGCTCATCGTAGGTGTACTGTTGGGCAGAGGCGATGCTAGATAGGAAAAAAAGATAATAAATAATAATAGATAATAAAAAAAATTTTTTTATAATATGAGCATTCATAACAAATTTGTCTCCATTTATAAATCTATACTTTTTAGATTTCTCAATCCTAATAAAATATCACCTTACATTGTAATTTGACAATTTCTAGATTGTCAAGGGAATATCATCTTACTACTATATAGTTTATTCCTTTTCCTGCCATATATTTCATTCTTTTCCCTATATAGTATATTCCTTTTCCTATATAGTAAGCCTGTTTGACTTTTCCACCTACCCAATTTATGCCAGCTGTTACTGAAATTTGTTGGCCCATTCCAAAACAATCCGCATTAGCACTAAGACTTACTTCTCCCCTACTATTCAAAGATATTCCAGCAAAACCAGATACTTTTAAGGGGCTAAGCCCGAATGTCTTAGAAGGCCCAAGTGCTATTTCTGTATAGTATCCCTGATCATCTAGCCCAATAGAAAAATTTCCTATTACTACATCTACCTGTAAAGTAACGGCTTTATTTTTATCTGCATTATCAATATATCCAGAAACATTTACTCCAGCACCAAGTCCTATACCTTGAGAAATATATGTTTGCGAAGAAAAATGAGGAGCAGCATCTTTATTATGTAGTAATCCAGAAGCATCAAGATATACTATAGGGTTTTGAGGATACGCATACAGATTCAGCCCGCCTTTCATCCCAATCGGATCTTTGTTGATAAACCGGCCCATCTCCGGATCATAGTAGCGGGCGCGCATGAAGAACAGGCCATTCTGTTCGTCCATAACGCCGTGCTGGCCTACGTAGCGGAAAGGATTGGTGTCGGTTTCCTCTTTTGCCAAGACCTCTCCATAGGGAGCATAGGCATATTTGTGGGTGATGTTCTGGTCCTTGTCTGTCATGGCTACAACCGAGCCGATTCTATCTCCATGGTAGCAATGCTGGACATTGTTAGCAGAGATACGGGAAAGGAGACCTGCTCCATAAATGTAGTAATAGCAAATGTTGTTATTGGCATCGGTTTCGCAAAGAACCTGGGACATAGAGCCTGCGATGTCCAGGACATAGCGAGTCGTCACGCCATTTTGGGTTTTGGATAAACGATTGCCCATGCCGTCGTATTCGTAGAGAACGGTGGTACTAGTTCCCTGTATCTGGGTGAGGCGATTTTCGATATCATAGCTATAGGTGGCAGTGGCCCTGGAGGATGTATTTTCCCCTCTTGATGCCGTGCGTGTTTTCAGGTTGCCACAGTTGTCGTAAGTAAAAGTAGCCGTGCCTGCTGAAACCAATTGCTCTGCTGCGTTATAGGTAAAACTACGGTCTATATTGTGCAGACTTTCTGCCACAGGCACCTGTTTTGTTACAGAAACAGGGAAATTGCGCAAGTCCAGGGTGGAGTCGAATCGGGCCAGGATGCTCTGGTCGTGCTTTTGGTGCTGGATACTCGTTAACTGGTTGGCGTTGTTGTACTGGTATTTCGTGGTTGCTCCATTGGGCAAGAGTACATCTGTCAGATTGCCTGCCTGGTCGTATTTGTACTCTGCGGTTTTATTGAGCCAGTCGGAGATGGTGCAGAGGCTGTCGTCATTATAATAGCTATAGGTTAACGTTTTGTTGCCTGGATAGACAAGGCTCTTCCTTCTTCCTGCTTCGTCGTAGGTATAAGCCACTGTCTTGCCATAGGGATTTGTGTAGCTCTTCAACCTGCTCAATTCATCGTAGTCATAGGTAGAAGTCCCCAAAGAATCCACCATCTTGGTGATTTTATCGTTATCGTTGTAAGTGTAACGCACCTGAGTGCTATTGCTATAGTTGAGAATGTCCAGGCGGTTGCGAGTGTCATAATAATACTCGATAAAATTGCCATTTTCGGTAGTGATCTTACTGATTCGTCCATTAGGATGGTATTCATAGCGTTTTTCTTTGTTAAGAGGATCAATCACATTTTCCAGTCTATCCTGGCTGTCGTAAGTAAAGCGAGTGATGTGGTTGTTGAAATTGACCTGGGTAAGGTTGTTGTTTTCGTCATAAGTATAATAGACGATATTCTCTTTGGCATCCGTAGTTTTGGTAAGATTGTCGTTGTTATCGTACTCGTAACGAGTGGTGTAGCCTTCCTGGTCCGTTTTGGTAATCAATCGTCCTGCAAGGTCATAGCTATAGCCTACAGTACCGTTTCGGTCATCCTGAACTTTGTTTAAATTGCCATAAGCATCATACTCAAGCCGAACGCTTCTACCCATTGGATCAGTGACCCTGCTTACCTGTCCATATTCGTTATACAAAAAGGTTGTGCTTCTTCCTAGTGCATCTACGATACTGGAAAGATTCCCCTGTGCATTATAGTAGTACTTCGTCTCATGGTTTAAAGCATTCTTCATGGTAAGAACGTCGTTTTTATCGTTATAGGTGTACTCTGTTCTTTGCCCAAGGGGATTGATGACACTAAGATTATTCCCACGAATATCATAGGTAAAATCTGTAGAACGATTCATGCGGTCTGTGATTCGGGTGGGCAGTCCTGGATTGTTGGAATCATTATAGAATACATTTGCGTTTGGACTATTGGCTGCCTGGAAAGAAGAAAGGCAATGGTTTTCATTCTGTCCATAGGTACTCATTCGACTCCAGGGATCGGTAGCCTTGACCTGATTAGGCGTTGTGTAATTGAAGGTAGTCGCTGTTGCTGGATTGATCCTGCTATCTATTTGTTGTGTGACCCTACCGCCGTTAGAAATATCGTACGTGTTTTGTAAGTAATTGCCCTTGGGGAAAGTGATTTTCATGAGATGGTGCTTTGTTTCCGCGCTTCCGTATTGATAAGAGGTAGAATAATTTCTGAAGTCGTAAGTTTTGGTTAGATTGCCTTCTGTGTCGTATTCATAGCGATACTGCCTGTTGAGAGGGTCGGTGATAGAATTCAATTTGCCATTCCCATTATAGACAAATTGTAAGCGTCTTCCTGAGCTATCCTGGATATAGTCCAGTCTTCCATTGGAATAGTTGCAATAAATCTGGTTGCCATTGCGGTCTATGATCTTATGCAATCGCGCTTCTTTGAATATCTGCTCTCCGCTAGTTTCCTGGCTGACCAATTGAAACTGATATTGTATCTGGTCTTTTTTGGTCACTGTATAGTAATCACCATTTTTGACCAGGGTATCGTATAGGGTGATCTCCTCGCTGAATCTTGTATAAGTAGAGCCATTGACATTGTAGTAATCGCTGTTGCCATCCCCCCACTGCACGATTGCTGTGCTTGAACCTTCGACGATGCGCGCTTCGAAAGAATGCTTCCATCCAAAGCCCAGACTGCCTTCGCAAGATGCGTTGTCCGAAAGATAGGTGCGAACAAAGACAAACGAAAGCCCACGTCCAGGAAGGCTAATGTCCTGGTTGGAGTATTGGAAGAATCCGAACGAACTGTCCACTCCACTGCCCAAATAAGCAACAGGAAGGTACATGCTGAAAGGATTCGCTTTGCCGTCGGGAGACACGTAGGTTGTCACTCCCTGATCGCTGAAGCCAAGCTGTGAGACTGCCCTATCTTTTTCTGCCTTGCTTATCGTATAGAAATTGTCTGTTCTGCTAAAATGATAGGCATGGTGCAATTCGACACCACCGCTAGCCCTTTTGAATCGAACGCTATCGTAAGCAAATCCAGAGATGCCTTCATATTGGAAGCCATGTTGTTGAATATACAGATTTCGCTGCGTCTTGCTGGTAGTGTAGTAGTGCGTTGTATCGGATGTTTTATGCAGACGAAAGAGAGGCGTTCCTGATTCGAAGGGGCGGAAGGAAAGATAGAACTCGATGCGTTCCAATGTATAACCACTATTGATAGCATTATTTTTTTCGGTAGGGTTCGTTGTATAGAAATGATCCGAGCAGGCACTGCTGTAAAGACGATAGCAGGGAACCCATATCGGTGTTGCATGAGAAGGCCGATTATATTGAAATCTATATTGGTTAGAAAAAGCCGTGCTTCCTCCATTTTGGGTTATCCCCTTGACTTTCCAATAGTAGGTGTCGTTGGAGAGCCATACGCCCAGTGTATAGTTTGTTGTATCTACCTGCATCTTTAGCTCTGGCGACTGGAAAGTGGAATCGTCGTCTATCCAAATTTCATATTTTTGAGCACCAGGGATAGAATTCCATTGGAAAGTAATCTCTTCTGTCGTGATCTGGGCATTGTTGGCTGGCGCAACTAAGCCTGGCGGTAAACCGATAGACATTGTCTGAGCGTCATAGTTCGAATTGTTCCCTTCCTGGGTTTCCTGGTGTTGAGAAGCAGCATCAATATAAGCACCTACATAGTAGCAACCGCTATAATTGGCTGGAATGGTCAAGCTGACGTTACGAGTGGTACTATTGCCTGCTGTCAATAGACTTTTATCAAGGGAAACGTCACTTTGTGGGGTATCGTTCACTTTTATGTCTGGATCTGCTGAAAGGACTACACGTAAAAGTACGCTATTTTGCGCAATCACATCTCCTTGCCCCTGGTTTTTTACTGTCACATTGACCTGGATCGTCTGGCCTCCAGAAGCTGAGGCAGGAGCATCTACATTGGTGACAACAAGATCAGGAAGAGCAGATGCAGGAGGAGAACTCAGCGCATAGCCTAAACCATGGGTTGCACTTTCTTCTACATAGCCTGAGCTGATTGCATTTTGTGCTTCCATAGAATCCGTAGTGTAAAAACGATCCCCAATGCTCGACTTATAAAGGCGATAGACTTTGGTAGCACCTTCTCTGGGCAAAGAATATATATAACCTAAAGTCCCATCGTCCACATAGCCTGCATTTTTAGCAGAAGCCCTCTCGTTAGAACTAGTAGTGTACAAACGCAACCGTGGATTCCCGTCTTTGCGCAAACGATATACCAGAAGCCCTCCCTCTATCTGAACGTCCGACAGATAGCATTGCACCTTTTCGTAAGTAAATCCAGCGTTGCTTCCTTCTTGATAGTAGTCGGTATAAAAATGTTCCTGGTACGTTTTCCCGGAGTACTCATAGACTCGGACAAAACGATATATCGGCCTCCAATTGCTCTCTGCTCTGGGGGAGGTGTTCTCTAAAATTGGATGGGGGTCAACCTTTTCCTCCCTTTCTATTTCAGTAAGTACTCTGTTTGGTTCTCTTTGCTTAGAATTTTCTGATTCCTGGTTGCATCCCAAAAGTAGCAAAAACAGGAGGCAAAATATTAACAATCTTCCCATATAATCTCCTATCCTAAAATTTATAATACGAACTATTTGCACAGTTTGTTATAAAAAAGCCCCCCTTTTTATTAGGAGCTTGTCTTTCAAAGATTTCTAAGTTTTGAAAGGGCTCTTTCCAAACCCTTACCCGCATCACGTCCCTCATTGACTAGCAATCAGGGTTCCAATATAATATTCAAAGCATATTTAACCTCTGATTTTCCAACCAATTTGGGATGTCCAGGCATAGCATCCAGTGTCTTTCCTTTTATTATTTTATTAGCAATATCAATGCTTTTGTTCTTGTTGATTAAATATAGCCAGACAATGGTTGGGGAACGATTTTGGCCAGCAGTACAATGAACAAAAACTTTTTTTCCATTTTTTATACATCTGTCTATGTATTCCAGGGATTGCTTGATACATTTTTTCGGTATAGTCTGACCATCACGAAACAGAATAGATAGACATTCCTGCCCTTTTGAGGAATCTATTTCTTCGCCAGAAACATTCAAGAAGGATGTAACCCCTATACTGGCAAGGTATTCCCTTGTAGAATCTGTGGGAAACGCCCCCTGATAAATTTCATCTGTTATTTTGTATACATTTGCTTTTGCAGCATTCCAGAATTCTTCATGGTTTGATTGCATAACTTTTGTGCTTTCTTTATGAAGCTCCAATAGAAATTTGGAAATCATATCTACTTTATAAAGCCCCTGATGGGGGCTTATCTCTCAAAGTTTTCTGAGTGAGGCAAGGGCTCTTTTATGCCATACTTTAATTGTAGCAATCTTTTGGTTCATTTCTACTGCAATTTGAGTAAAAGATTTGGATTCGATATAATGTTTCATGATCATGATGCGCCATTCAGGACGCAATTTTTGCACCTTTTCTTCCAGCATACCAAAATCCAGGGAAAGAGGATTCTGGCCACTTTCTGGCTGTTTTTTCAGAGAAATTTTTTCTTCGTCAGATGGATGGATAGAATCGACATCACAAAAAGAAAGAGCGAGAAAGTGGAGAGCTTTCTCTGTCTCTTCTACAGTACTATCGGCCATAGCTGCAATGGTCTGCAAAGAGGCAGTTTCTCTTTTGTGATCCAAAACTTTGAGTACTTTCTTTACATCTTGCACCAAAGCTAAGAAAGTGCGAGATACGTGTATTCCCTGACGTTTCTCCTTCTTGATGTATTTCAACATCGCTTTATGAATCCAGGGATAGGCGTAACAAGCCAGAGTTACACCCATTTCTGGCTTGAAATTACGAACAGCGTCCATAAGCGCGCTACTTCCTTCACTTACCATATCTTCATAAAGATCAGAACATCCGAAATTCCTACAAAGCTTATAAGCAATGGACTTTACAAGTCTTAGATGGGATAGAATCATTTGTTCATCCAGGGTCATATTGTTTTGATTTGAGAGACTTTTTTTCATTAATTTTCTCCTAATTTTTATGGATAGAGTTTGTTCTCAGAGGCGTTTATTCCATGAAAAATTGAGAAAATTTAGTCTCATGATTCAAAACAATGTTTAGTCTATGTCCGTACTCCTTTTTGAGATTTTTGCTAAAAAAACAACGCACTTATTAAGACTATGGTACCAAAAAAAGAAAAAGGTTACAGCCCAAAAAATTTTTTATTTTTTGGGCTAATCTGAAATTTTTTCTCTATAAAATTTTTCCCACTGTAACCTTTTCTGAAAAACAGGATCATAATCTTTTTGGAAGCGAAAAAAACGCTTCCAACAACCCTACAGCACTTTATAAAAAAAAGACTATTAAAAGAAAATTGGATACATATCCAATTCACAAGCTCCGGGCATTAAAGAAAGACCTTTGCGGAATTTTTGGGGGTTGCCGAAAGGTTTGGAAAAAATCTTTCGCAAAGCAATTTCCTACTGCCCGTCTTGTACAAAAAAGAGAGGAGCTATCCATGACCCAATTCTCTCGTACAGAAAAAGGTGCTCTTCAGTATGCCGATTCTGGCAATTCTCTTGTGGATTTTCTAAAATCCTCTGCTGCACAGCGTAAGGCTGTACTCGATGGGAACGATAACATATCCGAGCTTTTCCTCTCTGCCTATTCCTGCGATCCCAAAATTGCAGTGAAATTGGCTTTCTGGCTTCGTGATGCACGTCACGGCGCTGGGGAAAGGGCTGCGTCCTATAAAATTTTCTCTGCGCTCTACAATACCTGTCCAGAGTTTATCATAAACAATCTCTCTCAACTTATGGAAATCGGGTATTATAAAGATTTGCTTCTTTTTTCCGACAACGAGGCTGTGCTACGTTTTTGGGCAGAGCAAATCCGTCAAGGAAATCGTCTGGCTGCAAAATGGGCACCCAGGCTAAAATCTCAAAATAAGGAGGTGGCCAAGAGGTTACAGGCTTTGATGGGCATTACAGCGAAAGAATATCGTAAACTTATCAAGGAGGCATCTCATACTGTCGAGCAAAATATGTGCGCTCAAGAATGGCAGGGCATCCAGTATGAATTTGTGCCTTCTCTGGCTATGCATCGCTATGACAAGGCATTTATGAGACACGATGAAAAACGTTTCGTCCAGTGGACTCAGGATGCAAAAAGCAAGGCCAATGCTTCCGTAATCTATCCATACCAGATTTTGCAGATTCTTCATGAGAATGAAAGCCTGGCAGAAAAAATGTGGGCTAATCTTCCTAATTTTCTAAAACCTGGCGAAAGGATTCTACCTATCCTGGATGTATCTGGGTCTATGCTAGGACACGCTATCCCTGGTGTTACGGCTCTGGCTATTTGTGTCTCTTTGGGACTCTATCTTTCTGAAAGGAATCTTGGATCTTTCCAAAATACGTTCGTCACTTTTAGCACTCATCCTGACATCATCTCTCTTCAGGGTATTGTATCCCTAAAAGAAAAAATTCACAAAATAGAACAAGCAGGTTGGGGTTATTCGACAAATTTTGAAAAGGCATACAGCCTTATTCTTGAAACAGCCCAGATGTACCATGTGCCAGTCCAGGAAATGCCAACGATGCTTCTGTGCTTGAGCGATATGCAATTTGATAGAGCATCTAATGAGCAGCTCCACCTGGAAAATATCAAGCAAAAATTTCAGCAAGCCGGCTATCCTTGTCCCAAACTCGTTTTCTGGAACCTGAGAGAAGCCTTCACTGGTACTCCTGCTATGGCTCATGAAGATGAAGTCGGGCTGATTTCTGGCTTCTCTCCCTCTATCATGAAAGCAGTTTTAGCCTGTCAGGAGCTGACTCCCATCAACCTGGTAGAGAAAGTGGTCGAGCGGTATAGTAGTCTATGCTTCGATCATCTTCCTGGCTTAGACAAGCTGATGGGCTATTTGGGTATAACAACACCAAACATCAAGAAAAACATGCTCGATACAATACTTGGCATATTGAGAGCAGAAACGATGATCTCTAATCCTGAGCTCTTCCTCAGTATGGAACAGATGGTATGCCATCGAGGCACTAGAGCCCTCTATAAAAAAGCCTGCAGCAGAAAAGAATAGATGGCTTTTTAAAAAGTCGGCCCTTGTGGCTGACTTTTTTTTTGAGATGAACATTTCGTTGGTTAAGCGATTCGGTTTTAGAATATCTAAAGAGCCTTGTGGCTGACTTTTTTTTTGAGATGAACATTTCGATTGCTATGGTTTCCAATAGGACTTACGTTACCATCCCAAGATACCCAGTCAACTTGTAATCCACCGCCCAATGGCATTGGACTTGTAACTAATTTGACAATGTTAAATCTGATTTCTTGTATTTCAAGGCTTACCGTGAATTTTAGTTATAGATATTTTATAAATAAGGCTGTGAACACAGAAAACGTTAGAATATGTTCCTCAATTTTTCCAACACTTTTTTCAGGTATAGGCAAAGAATATCAGTTTACAGGTTGTGCCTCTGTCTGTCAAGTAACCTTATGTAACAGTGAGAAGTTTTGTAACAAATCTTTCTATAAAAAAAAGTAGGAAAAAATCGGAAAAATATTGTGCTAGTTCAAGATAAAAAATATTTTAGTTTGGCTTATTTTTTGCATATAAATCTTAGGATATAATCTTGCCCATTTTTTTTATTTTTTTGGTTTAAGGAGTAAAGGAATGCGGAGCATAGTAATTTTGCTGATTGCCCTATTTTTTTTAGGGCTTGTATCCGCTCAGGAAAAAATTTCCTTTGATTTACAACAAAAATTGAATGATGCCAAATCAGGCGAAAAAATTTCCATATTGGTTTTATTCGAAGGCCTTCCTTCCTTTAGTGAAGTGGCGGAAGAATACCGTTTTCTAGGCGATCAAGAGATCGTCCGTGAACAAGTCATCCGTGTCATGCAAGAAAAGGCTGAAAGCCTGCATCACTGGCTCAAAGTTCGCTGTGAAAATGGCGATCTTCGTCAGCAGGTCGTTGATTTCAGAAGCATCTGGATTGCCAATGCAGCTTCCATGAAAGCCAATGTTCAAGGCATCCAGGAAATCGCAAGAGAAATGAACGTAGAAAAAATCGTTTTAGATGAACCTGTTCCCATGCTGCTGGAAACCAGAGGCGTTGCCTGGGGCGTTGATAAAATCAAAGCTCCTCAAGTATGGAAATACCATACAGGAAAAGGTGTTACCGTAGCTGTTATCGACACAGGAGTCAATGCGCATCCTGATCTTGCTGGCAGAGTAAAAGACGGTTTGAACTATGTACAGCCTGGACAACCCCCCAGAGATGACCACTATCATGGAACTCACTGCGCTGGTTCTGTTGCTGGAAATGGCAAAAAAGGAACCCAGACAGGCGTTGCTCCTGATGCAACTATCTATGCTATCAAAGTTTTAGGTGCTGATGGAAGCGGCCAATGGTCTAATTTATGGGAAGCTATTGAAGAATCCATCGGAAAAGCCAAAGTTGTCAGCATGAGCTTAGGCGGAACAGCATCGGAAGAAATTCGTACCAGATTACAGGAAGCCTGTAAAAATGCGATAGCTGCAGGATTGATTCCTGTTATCGCTGCTGGAAATTCTGGCCCTTCTGCAAAAACAGTCGGCTCTCCTGGAGATGTTGTGGATGTTATTACTATTGGGGCTACAGACAGCAACGATAAAATTGCCAGCTTTAGCAGCCGTGGTCCAGTTGTATGGGATGGAAAACAATACATCAAACCCGATGTTTCCGCCCCTGGAGTCAATGTCGTTTCTTGTAGCAATACAGGTTCAGGATATACAACTCTTTCTGGAACTTCTATGGCAACACCCCATGTCGCTGGTCTTGTTGCTTTGATGGTTCAGGCCAAGCCCAATCTGGATAACCAGCAAGCTAAAAGCATCCTGGAAAATACCGCAACAGATTTTGGTACTCCAGGTAAGGACAATGTTTTTGGAGCAGGAAGAGTCAATGCAGACACAGCATTGGAAGCTGTACAGACTATTTCTCAAGTAGAACGTTCTGACAGATGGGAAATGGTTGTAAAGAAGCTTTCTTTTAAGACAACAGTAGACGATCAAGGCAATATGTTCATGCAGGAAACCGTTCCTAATGATTTGATGCCTGGAACAGTAACCATCTGGGTTCAGATGAGAGAAGAATTTGCCCGAAAAGGCGTATACCATGTTTCCTTCTCCCTCAAAGGCCCCAATGGCGAAAAAACAGGAATCGCTAAAGTAGATTACAACAACATTCCCACAGATCCCAACAAATACGATCCTAAATATGGATTCAATGTTGGCAATTTTGATCTTGTAAAAGGCGATTATACTGGAACAGTGAAGAGCATTGATCCCAATCCTGATGTAAAAAATCTTACTATCAATGTTGACGGCCAGGCAACCTGGCCTGCCAGGAAATAAAGATCCCGTACAACTTATTTCTTCGACAAAGGCTACTGTATCAACACAGTAGCCTTTGCTATTAATGGGGAAGAATTTTTGGGGAGAAAAAAATGAATCGCTTTATTATTATCGTTGCCTTTTTTGCCTTGATTAACAGCCTGGCCGTTGCGCAAAATTGTAGCCAGGATAGAAGGGAATTTCTTTTGAGAGAGATTCAGAAAGCGAACAGTTTTATTACCGATGCATCACTGCTTGAGTATAAATATCAGGCGATGATGGAATCGGCGTTTGCTTTTTATCGAGCTACCAACCATCTCTACTATGAGGATATTAGCCAGGGAACCATTTCCATACCAAAAACATGGAAACAAAATCGCCAGGTTTATACATGGTTGCAAGGTGATTTTCACATCCAGAATATCGGATTTCTGGATCGAGAAAAAACTTTGATCTTTGATCTTAACGACTATGACGAATCTTATGTAGGCCCATTTTATTGGGATCTTATTCGACTTTTAGCGAGTCTTTTTCTGGTGCAGAAAGCTGTTGGTTTCTCTTGTTCCAACTCAGACATAGAGGAACTTGCTATGGATTTTCTCAAAGAATATGAAAGTACATTAAAGTTAGCTATCGGCAACGAATGTAAATTAGAGCTAGCCACAAGCAATCTTAGTGGATTTGTCCAAAAAACCCTGCAACATCTGAAAGAAAATAAAAGCAACAAGAAGCTTTTAAAAAAATGGACCAAATCCGAAAAAAACATTCGCACTTTTGATTTTGCAAACAGCGATTTAGCCAAGATGACAGCAGAGGACATAGACGAGATAGAAAAATTTTGGCCTACCTATCTGAAAGACATTGCCAGCTTCTATACGCAAAATCCTGGTTATTTCAAAATCAAGGATAAAGCGGTTCGATTGCATTCAGGATTGGGCAGCCTGGGCGTAAAGAAATACTATATATTGCTGGAAGGAACTGGCGAATCTTTGGAGGATGATCTAATCTTAGAGGTGAAAGAAGAGCGGGCGACAAATCTTCTTCGCGCTCTTGACAGTCCCTATCCGTCTTTTGTTTGTGAATCTCAACGTGTCAAGACTGCATACCAATCTATGCGTAAAGAGTCTGATCCCCATGTAGGAACGCTTTTAGGTGCAAAAAAATCTTATTTTGTAAGCAAAATTTCTCCCTGGAAATACGGTTTTGAGCCAGCCGATTTTACGAGCAAAAGCGATATGGCTAATTTCTTGAAATATACGGCTCAGGCACTGGCACTAGCGCATAGCAGGAGTGATAATGATTTCCATTCTTCCGTGGTTCCCTATAATTTTGAAAAAAACGCCTTAAAGTCTATTGATATTTGGCCTAATGCCAAAACGGAAATGAAAGAATTGGCGAGAAAATATTCCAAACAAGTAGAAGAAGATTACAAAATATTCCAGGATTTGGTCGAATCAGGGAAGTTGAGAGATGCAATAATAAGATATAAATAGTGCCTTCTTTAAAAGTATGCTAAAACTGCAAAATGGAGTAGATGCTGTTGCCATAGCACTACTCATTTTGCCAGGATCATATTGACCAATACAAATTTTTACACGATTGCTCGAAAGGATTTTATGCAAAAGAACAGAGTGGTTATAACAGGGATGGGAATTATCTCTAATCTGGGGACTTCTTTTACAGATACCCTGAATTCTTTGAGAGAGGGCTATTCTCGTATTATCATTAGCGAAGAACGTAAAAAAAAAGGCTTTCGCTCTGCCTTGACAAGCGAATTGCCTGTATTGGATACCAAATCAAGAATTGACAGGCGTATACGTAAATTTCTTTCAGAGGCTGCTCTTTATAGCGTTTGGGGATGGCTCAATGCTGTAGACGAATGCCATTTGAACCCAGAGCATTTCATGGGAAAGAATGTTGGGATCGTTCTTGGCAACGATAGCTCTTCGGAGCCAATACCAGAATTGATGGAAATTCTGGACAAATACAAAGAAACCCATTTTTTGGGAGCAAACATGGTTATCAAGACCATGAATTCCTGCTGTTCCATGAATTTGGGACCAATAATCGGGGCACAGGGGATCAATATAACTTTAAGTGCTGCCTGTGCTTCAGGTGCTCATGCTATAGGCTATAGCTATTATTTGATTCAGTCTCAATTGCAGGAAGCGGTAATCACTGGTGGATTCCAGGAAATGAACTGGCTTTCCATGGCTAGTTTCGATGCTTTAGGGGCATTTTCCATGAATCCCAATCCCATGAAAGCTTCCAGACCCTTTGACCACAAGCGGGATGGTCTTGTTCCTGGAGGAGGCGGGGCCATTCTAATCCTAGAAAGCCTGGAAAGAGCGAAGAGGTTGAATCATAAAATCTATGGAGAAATTGTCTCCTATAGTTTTTCTTCTGATGGCTCGCATCTTACTATTCCCACAGGAGATGGAGCAGAAAGATGTATGCGAAATGCCATAGAACAGGCCAAAATATCACCATTAGAAATTGATTACATTAGTGCTCATGCCACTTCAACGCCAGTTGGCGACCGTGCAGAAGCAGGTGCCATTCATAAAATTTTCGGAAGCAATGGCCCTGTCGTTTCTTCTACCAAATCCATGACAGGCCACGAATGCTGGATGGCAGGAGCATCTTCTGTTATTTACTGCCTGGCGATGATGCAAGGGGGATTCATTGCGCCTAGCATCAATTTTGAACAGCAGGAAGAAGATGCGTGCAAAATCAACATCACCAACAAAACAATAGAGCAAAAGCCCAAGACCATTCTGTGCAATTCTTTCGGCTTTGGAGGAACGAATGCTTCTCTCATTCTCAAGGAGTTTATGGAATAATGCAGACTTTTGACCAAGTAATTATCGGAGCAGGGCTTTCAGGGCTGGTACAGGCTGCAATCCTCGCCCAGGAAGGTTTCAAAGTCTGCCTCCTGGAAGCATCTTCCATACCTGGCGGCTACCTGCAAACCTTCTCTCGTAAAGGCTATAAATTCGATGTCGGCTTTCATTACATGGGAAGCACCAACACAGACAAGCCTTTGTATAAACTATTACAGCATATTCAGGTATTCGATAGATTGCCTCTTTGCCACTACGAAGGGGATCATTTTTATCAGGTATCTTATAAAGACCGCCAATTTTCTATCCCTCTGAGCTTTTCTGAATTCATAGAAAAATTGATTCAAACTTTCCCAGAAGAAAAAGCATCTATCTATAAATTTCAGGAAATCGCGACATCCATCACCACATCTTTTCGCTGGTATGATCTGCAAGCAGGACGATCCTATGTTTCTCCCCATAATCTTACCCTGCCATCCTGCTCCATAGGCCAATGGCTGGAAGAAAATATTCACGACGGCTGGCTGAAAAAACTTCTGGGTGCTTTTAGCTTTCATACAGGCGCAGGAGCTTGTGAATCGCCCATCACAGACTATTGCCTATGCCTGAAATCTATTTTTGATCGCCCTGTGTGGCTATTTTCTGGAGGCGATGGGCTCATACAGCCACTTTATCAGAGAGTAAAAGAATTAGGGGTAGATGTCCGTTTCCAATCCCCTGTAACCAAAATCCAATGTGAAGACAAAAAAGTGCAGTCTGTCCATACAAACAAGGGCGAGGTTTTCTGCGGTTCATGGGTCATATCCACAATACACCCCAAGCGAACTGTCCAGATGATAGAAGGAAAGGCTCTATCCAATATATTCAAAGATCATATCCTGGATATGAAAGAATCCCGTGGCAGCTTTGGCGTATATCTTTCTTTGAAGAAAAATTTGTCCTCCATGAAAGCAATGAACTATTTATACTTAGTAGACAATCCTCTTTATGAAGGTTTTTACTTTAACTCGCCTAGCCTTCTGAACCATGAACAGGAAAAACCCCGTTGCAGCATGTTCTGTTTTATAGACTCTAAACCTTTCATAGAATTTCGCGGTTCAAAACGGGGAAATCGCCCCCAAGAATACCTGGCTCTAAAAGAAAAATATGCAACTTCCCTGATCCATGATCTTAAAAAATTCATCCCAGAGCTAGAAGAAAATATTGCAGATGTTTATACTTCCAGCCCCTTGACAAATGAAGACTACACAGGAAGCATAGATGGCAGTGCCATGGGAATCGCTCACAGTATAGAACAGCAAGGAATACATCGCCCTCAAACTTTCAGCCGAATCAAAAATCTAATTTTTTCAGGCCAATCTATCTATATCCCAGGAATATGCGGAGTCATCATCAACGCTTTTTATAGCATTTCTAACATATTGGGAGAAAATTCTTTATTCGACAAAGTCACTTGCAACCAAGTATCGCCCCATTGCTGAAACTATATAGGTAAGTGTCCAAAAGCATCGCTCCAAAACAGGTTTGGGCTGACCATGTCTTTTCTGTATGCCTTATTCTATACGGCCCAAACCTGCGGCTACTTTGCGATAAAAAGCAAATCCCAAAACTCATCGACTACACCTCATCCTGAGATTTTGCTACTGTGATGAGTTTTGGGACTATGGATTATGGAAATTAAGGATAACCTTTAGATATTGTTTTGATGTCCTAAAAAGGTTGGGAAATGAAATTATAGGACTGACTTGGGATAAACTAACTGGTGCAGGTTCAGAACATGTAAAGATTATTTTATCCAATAACCATTTGAGCCAACCCATCTCCTCCATTCAGGATCGGAAGCCATACACCAATATCCTGTATCATTTGTAAGTTTAACATACATGTTACGACTTTGGTCATACAGAATGATATGGTGTATGTTTTGTTCACATTCAGAAAAAAAAGAAGATGGCCCACTATTACGTACTTCAATCCATTTCCCGTCTCCTTTGTTTTCAAACTGTCCGTTTTCATAACGAAAAATTATTCTTTCTTGTCGTAATTATGTATCTTATTGGTTTTATTATTAAAAGAAATTCATGTTTTTTTGAATTTAGTTGCTTTCATTTATAATTTGGAGGCACAGACCGCCAATTTTTACTTAGCTAAAGACTGTTTGCCATATCACCCCCTACTACTCTATAACTGGAAGGCTAAGGATTAAAAGTAAAAGTAAAAGTTCCATCATTATCCATATGAGATAGATCTAATAATTGATCTTTATATTCTGCCCATAAATATTGTTTATTTTTAGCCCAAATATACATACATTTTGCTTTTATTGGTTTGTCATTATATAAAAGAGACCGTTTTTCTCCAATATCTAAAGTCCAATAAACATTATTTCCAAGCCATTCAAATTCTTCGTCATTTTTGGGAACGCAAAAAATGATATAAACATCAATTTTTTGTTTTGTTTGATTGTTTATTATAATATTTTGTCCTATTTGGCATTTTTTAGACCATATTGAGTAATGTGAGCATAAACCATATGAACTCCACACTAAATCTTTCCATTCTTTTAAAGTTATATTATGTCGATTTACTTTTTGTGAGTTTCGGCATAAAAAACCATAATTTCCAACAGATCTTCCACATCCAAGTCCATCAAATTTTTTGCCTGGCCCAGACACAGAAACGTTTTCGGCAAGTGGAAAAACTTTTTGCCTAACGTAGTGTTCAACATCTTCCCATTTTGTATGTTGTTTATATAGCCTAAGTATATTCGTACATTTTTCTAATATTTTTTGACTATCTGGAAAATTTTCTATTCTTTGTCGGAGATTTCCTTTATCCTTATATCCCCATCCATCATAACTTTTATGCTCATCCTCATTTTGTGTTTTATAAGAATAAAAAATTGTAATATCCCCATTCCAATTCCTTTCCGTATGAGATTTTGTATAAGAATCTTGAATTAAATGTAATAAACTTCCAATTGCCCGTTTTTTAACATCTCCAGCTAAATTACATCCAAAAAATTGTTTTACTGTGCGGTTTGATAAAAACTTGTCATCTTTAAATAATTTGTCAAAGTATTTTTGTGATTGATTAGACAATATAATATCTTTTAAATTTTGATAATCTTGTATATTCTTGATTGCTACCTTATATGTAAATTCCATCCACATTATGATGTTACATAAAGTGCCACCAGCTTGTTCTCCATTATTTGCTGCCATAGAGTGCAAAAAAGACATATCTCCAAAGTGGGATCTTCCTAAAAGATGAAGAGAATTTTTACTATAAATAAATTCATGTGAGTGCTTTTTACAATCGCTAAAAATTTTATACCATCTGAATCCAGAACTCCAATTCTTTGTATTATTACCATCTTCATCAAAAAAAAGACAATCAGGATCATCATTCCAGATAGCTCCACGTATATACTCCCATACTTCAGGATGTTCGAAAGATTCTGTATGTTGAGTTATTCCTGCATCTATCAGTGATATTTGAGTTAGCGTTTCATGTACAGGAGCATTTATATTCCAAGGTCCCTCGCAAAAAGCGTTTGGTTTTGAGGAGTCCGAGTTCCTTTGTGCTTTTGCTATTTGCAAAGGTAAAAAAATAAGGAGAATAATAATAACTAATTTGTCCATCAAACCCTCGTTTTTGACACTGCCTTTCCTCCGATTCAAAAATTTAATTCTTCCCGATTCACTTGCTTTTGCGCCGATTGATTCTTATTATGGTACGTTTTTGAGACTGCCTGATAGTTCATTTTACCTTTTACCTTTTTCCCTTCTCCTTGCAATAAAATATTTTTGTATGCTTATAAACATGTATAGGATAGTTGGTAAGGAAAAAAACAGTCCAGCTTTTTAAGGAAATAGCAACAATCATTGGGAGATTATCGAAGCGATCAAAGCGGGCAAACTTCAATACCGCAGAAATTATATGCACGGGAATCCCTATTTGCGTCTGATTCGAAGCGAAATAGAGGAGCTGGTAAGCGAAAAATATGGGAACAATGAACTCAAGACAAAGAAAATTCAAAACGAGCTGAAGCAAGTAAACAAAGAGATAAGAAGGCTCAAGACCCAGTTAGCATCTCTGGAAAAGAGAAAGTCTGAGTTAGCCGAGTTATTGGGAAAGTCCTAAAACTTTATGAAATTTCTCGCTTTTTCTGACAATCACGCTTCATACATGTTTACCAGCAAACTTATTGAGCAAGGAAAGAAAGCTGATTTTCTTGTTGCTGAATGTTTAGGTTTAAGTTTAGGTTTAGGTCAGCCCACTTCCTCAATCAAGTCAACAGTGTTGTGGGCTGGTATATACAGGCCTTTCAAACTAAAAATTAAAGGTTTTTCAACTGACACAACTCGTAAATTTTTTAAAAACCACCCCTTGACCTAGGGGCCGTACTGAGCGTAAGTTAAGTACGGGGGAGGGGGCAAACTAACTAGTTAGATGGATGGATGTAAATTCCTTCCAGATTGATGATGAGAGATTTAGGAGAGGATGCAGAATCAACGGTGCCAGAGATGGTTACCATAGAGAGTTCTTTGAGCCCTTGCCATCCCTTGAAAGATTGGTTATGGATTTTTCCTGTTTTTGGAGATTTATACTGAATCAAGGCTATAGACTCAAGAATTTTTTCCTTAGGCGTACAGCAATAGTCCCAAGGAGTAGGACATCCAGCCTCTCCTTTATGTTTTTTAAGACAGTTGATGATGGCATCTGGATCAGCAAGGAAAAATGTGGAAAAAGTAGCCCCGAAGGTATCGTTTTTGCGTCCTCCAATTTCTCCAGATAATACTATTTTTTCGCCAGGTTTGACAGTAGTGCGTGCCTGTGTGATGCTGATAGAGCCGTCAGGTTTTGATTTCAACAAAATGCTAGATGATATAGAGGAAGTGGATGCAGGCAATGTCTCGGCAGCTTGTTTCTGATCACAGGCCGCCAAAATTAACATAGACACAATCATTAAAACAGATAATAATATTTGATTTTTCACAATATTGTCCTTTTCTAGATATATCATTTTTTAAAATGGACATAACCGCTAATGCGCTCAAGAATTTTAAGTGGATCGCAAACTGGAAACAATCGTAGGCTTCAGGCAGCCCCAGGCGGGCATAATGATTCCTGCGACTGCCATGATTCCTGCGGAAAGAAAACCTAGTATAAGTGTATGGTTGTCAACGATCATATGAAACACTCCTGTGGAAAAGGAGATATGGATAGATGGCAGCCAGGCACTAGCTATAGACAGAGAGACAAACGCTCCGATCAGGTTAATTATCAAAGATTCAACAAGAATGCTGAAAATCAATGCGACTCTGCTACAACCTATAACTTGTAAGGCTGCCATTTCGCGTCGTCGTACGATGATAGCTGCGTATGCAGTGTTGATACCACCAAAGACAGAGGCAATGGAAATGAGTAATGCCGTCAGCCAGACCGCTAGCCTGATGGGTTGATAGAAATTCGATAGCGAGGCGTAGTAAGCTTGTTCACGAATGGCGGATAGCTCTAAATCTAGTCTTTGCATGCAAAAGAGACTGATAGCATCGAAATCCTGAGGCCTCGACAAAGAAATGGTGGCACAGGAAACGGTTTCTCGTTTGGATGCGGTGAGAAGGTCGTTGATGTCCATCCAGACTTCTGCTTCCATCATGGTGCCTTCTCCCTGAAATTGTCCAACGATACTATAGCTTATGCCTTCGAAAAGGATGGATTTCCCGATGGCTAGATCGGAATCCTTTACGCCCATATAACGTGCCACCTGACGACCAACCATAACTTCAGAAGGCCCAGGGAAACGGCCTTCGGTAATTACGATATTCCGATGGACATTGAGTGCATTCCAGGTAACACCTCGATAAATAGCAGGCCAGTTTTTCTTGGGGGCATCCGAGAGGGCTGCCATACCCATATAGTATACCTCGGAAGAAACCGCTGGTTTATCCAGGACGCGTCGGATTTCACGGATACTCGAAGCCAGGATATCGGGTGCGATCCTCGCAATCTCACTACGCTGGATGCTTTCTTCACTTCCTGCGCCCAATACAATAACATTGTTTAGGTCGCCAGTGACAGAAAGACATGCAGTAATTCCCCTGTTAAAAGCAGAAGCACTGACAATCAGGAAGACAACGATTGTCGATCCTAGTACCATTTGCAATGTTTTCCAGGGAAATCGCCCCAAGTTACGTAAGGAATAGGATAAAGGTAGCATCTCGATTACTCCGCTCTAAGATTATCGACTATATTCTGGTGGGTTACGCACCACGTTGGTACCAATCCAGCCAGGAAGCCTAGCAATAGGGATGTAACAAGTCCAATCGCTAGCGTTTTGGGTTCAACCGTAAAAACGACACTGAGGGCATCTGCACTCAAGGTAAAATGCCCGAAATAGACCAGAGATGCAGAGCCTAAAAGCCCCACAAGTCCGCCGAGCATACCAAGCATCATGCCTTCCAAAACGACCATCCACAAGAGATGTATATTCTCATATCCCAATGTTTGCAGCACAGCATATTCCCTGACACGTCCACGGATGGACAAAAGAATCGTGTTGGAAACGAGAGCAAAAACGGTGATCAGTGCTGCCCATCCAACATGTCTTCCGCTCTGAATCAGAAGAGCTACTTCTTCGATTGCCTGGGCAATGAAGGCCTTTTCAGGACGGGTCGAAGTAGGATCTTGGTCATATCGGAATGTATCGTCTATAGCATGAGCGATGCTTTCCATCTGCTCTGGCCTATCTACTAAAACGTTGAATTGCGTCACAATCCCCAGGCCAACGCGAGAAGCCTGTTGCAGGTAATCCAGGTGGAGATAGCCAACATTCAGGTTTTGCAAATTGTCCGACTCTATGATACCCGCTACGCTGACGGTGATACCAGCCGCATCCAGCTTATCTCCGACCTTGATACGCCGACGCTCAGCAAGGATGCGGCCAACCAGAGCAGCATCGCTTCTTTGCTTCCAGGAATCTATAGACCCAGACAGGAGTGTAAAATTTTTTTGGAAGCTATCCATCTTATTCTTAGGAATACCTCGGAAAGTGACTACATCCAGGCTCGTAGAGCAATTGTTGACTACGATTTGTATAGGATAGACTTCACGAACTCCCGGAATTTTAGCGATTTTCTGTTCATAGCTTTGTGGTAAGCGACTGGCGAACGGACAAAAACGATTTTGTCTGTAGACTACCAGAGTTGCATCCTCTGCGGATATCTCCGTAGAACGGCGAAGGCTGTTCTGCATGATTTCTATGGTTACGAACAGAAACATACCTGCTATAACCCCAAGCAATGTCAGCATACTGCGCACAGGATGTCGGCGCAGTTGGACGAATGTCAATGATAGAAGATTCCATATCCACATCTTTTAATCCTTTGCTTTATGTTACAATGGAGAGGATTCAATCAGTTTGCCTTTTTCCAGATGCAAAGTCAAATCAGCATAGCTGGCTGCCTTGACATCATGAGTAACCATCACAATCGTCTTGTGTAAATCATGTCCAAGCTGTCTCAACAGACTCAGGATATTTTGTGCAGAGGCAGCATCGAGATCGCCTGTTGGTTCGTCGGCGACAAGAATCATAGGATCAGTAACCAGGGCGCGGGCAATGGCTACGCGTTGCTCCTGACCACCAGAAAGTTGACGGGGAAAGTGAGACATCCGATCTTCTAAGCCTACCAACTCCAAGACATTCAACACTCTTTTCTCTCGTTCACTCCTGGATATTTTTTGAATGAGCAAAGGCAGCTCTACATTTTCATAAGCTGTCAAAACAGGAATCAGATGATAAAGCTGAAAGATATAGCCTATGCTCTTTCCACGCCATCGTGTCAACTGAGAACGAGACATACGGCTAATCTCCTGATTGTTTATGGTGATACTACCAGAGGTTGGAGAATCAATACCAGCAATGATGTTCAGCAGTGTAGTTTTTCCAGAGCCAGAAGGCCCCATGAGTGCCAGGAAGCGTCCTTTCTCTAAATCCAGGTCAAGATTTTCCAAAGGAGTTACCACTGTATCGCCTTTATAATAGGATTTTGTGAGATTTCGGCAAGAAATGATGATAGGGGAAGATTGTGACTTCATCGCTGTTCTCCTTGATGGTGTTTTACAGATACACGGGAGCCTGGCAATAGAAGAGATTGATTCGAACAAATGACCCATTCTCCAGGATTGACTCCCTCTCGAATTTCTTGCCAGCCTTGAGATTGCCCTTTGCCAAGCGTGACAGTTCTTTTTTCTGCTGTCATGCCATCTCTGGATACTATCCAGATTTCTGTCTTTTTGTCTGTAGTTTTACTTAATGCAGTCGCAGGAACATACGCATGGATCATGGTCTTTGTGGATTCTGTATGAGAAACGTCTGTTTTTTTCGCCAATGGCATGAATTCAACTCTGGCGAGCATTTCAGGGCGCAAACGCCAATGAGGATCACTCAATTTAACTTTCGCCTGGAGAGTATTTTTTGCCAGATCTGCCTGGCCTACAATGGAGGTCACTGTGCCTGCAAACCTCACCCCTGGCAAAATATCCGTCAATACCTGACATGGCATGCCAATTTCCAGACCCCCTGCATCTGCCAGTGCTACATCCACTCTGACCTGAAGTCGTTTGGGATCATAAAGATCGGCGATAGTTGCAGAGTCCATATTGTCTCCCGACAGCATCACTTTCTGGCCGACCCTTACATAAACTTTTTGAATGATTCCTTCTATAGGAGATCGAATGACGGTACGTTCCAAATCCAAGAGTATCTTTGCCAGGCTGGCTTTCTTGCTTTCGATCTTCCGTCTTAGCGCATTTTCTTCCGCTTTGATGACTAAAACCGAAGCTTCTTTTAAATCCCTTTCAGTGATTACCTCTTGGATTACTCTACGTTGCCTTTCTACATTTAAACGAGCATCTTCTTTCTGAATCAAGGATTCCACAGATTTTTGCAAGATATCGGATATGCGCTGCAATCTTGCCAGCTCTGCTTCTGCTGTTTCCTGTTTTTTATGGATCAGAGCAGCCTCTTTGCTTGCTACTTTTATACGCTCGGCAATGACTTTCAGCTCGCTTTCCATGGCTGCCAGATCTGCCTCTACCTCAGCAATGCTAAGTTTCAGATTTTTGTCGTCCAATGTAGCCAACACATCACCACGAAGAACAATCTGCCCATTTAGTACCATTACTTCAGAAACCAGCCCTTCTACAAACGATGCTGTTTTGATCATATAAGGTTCGGGCTCAATCCATCCAGATGCCTGGAATAGTACTTGTTCTGGTGATGAAGATTGAAAATCTTGTAAAGAAACTTTGGATGCAACAGCTCGTTGAACAAGCACATCTACGGACGGGTATAGCAACTGGCGATTGGTATAGAGAAAAAGGCAGAAAAAACCCATCAGCAAAAGAATTAAAATCCAATATATCTTTGTGTTTCCAGCAGGTGGAGCCAGATGCCTTTCACTAGATGAAAATTTTAAATTTTCGATATTGTGCAATTCAAATTTCCTTTCTATTCTGCAGACGGGGATAAATTAAAAATTTTATAGCAACAGCACTCTGTGTCCCTGTGGGAATTCTATTTTTTTTATTTTATAGCTGTCCACAGTATATATTACGGATTATAAAAATTCATGTTTGTGAATTTTATTTTCCTATTTTTTAAAAACAATAAAAAAAATTGCCTTTCCTAAATCCAAAGTAAAACAACTGGACAAACATGCTATTGTTAGCTACAATAGCAGGCAGAATTCCATTCATCAAAAATTATCATGGAAAGGTAATCCAATGGATTCTTTGAAAGATATTATATGGGGACGATATGCTATCAGTAAACAAAGGTTGTCCCGCACTCAGCTCAACATTTGTATAGAAGAGCAAGTCAAAAGTAAAGAAAAAGGCGTAATGAAAAGTCTTGCAGAAATCAGCATAGAAAAAAGATTTCTTGATAAGGAAACCGTTCGCCAGATGCTTGCTATGGAAGACCTCATTCCTGGCTATAGCATAAAAAAAATCATTGGTACGGGAGGCCTGGGCGTTGTTTATCTGGCATATTCCCAGGCTATGAAAAAAGAAGTCGCTATTAAGATTCTCAATCCAGAATTTACCGACAATGCCGTTGTCTTAAACCGCTTTTTGAGAGAGGTGGAAATCAGCAAAAAGCTAGACCATCCTCATATTATCAAGGGATATGATTCTGGCCGCATGGAAGATCTTTACTATCTCGTTTTGGAATATATAGATGGCCAAAGTCTGGCAAGCTTTGTCAGTGGCTCACCACAGGGTATGAAGGAAGAGAAGATACTGGAAGTCGCTTTAGCGACTATGGAAGCCCTTTGCTACGCCTGGAATCATGGTCTTACCCATCGGGATATCAAACCTGAAAACATCATGTTTAATAAATCAGGAGAGATCAAGATCGGAGACTTTGGCCTGGCAAAGCTGGCAGAAGCCAATACTGCTCTCACCATTTCTGGGACAATTGTAGGAACGCCCTATTATATTTCTCCCGAACAGGTTAAAGGCAGCATCAATGTAGACTATCGCTCGGATATTTACTCCCTGGGAGCTACGCTCTATTTCCTGGCGACAAAGCGAGTGATGTTCAGTGGTAATTCCGTCATAGAGCTTTGCAATGCCCATCTTTCTATGCAGGTTGTTCCTCCTGGTAAATATGCAGAAATCTCCTCACAATTGGAAAATCTTATCATGAAAATGGTAAGCAAAGACCCTGAAGCAAGATGCAAAACACCAGAAGAGTTGCTACACTATCTTAAATATCTTTTGAAGAAGACCAATTCCTACCAAAAGATCGAGGCGGAGAGGACACAAAGAGCTCCTGCTGCCAAAAAGCAAGAAACCAAAACAAAAACATCCTCTGGAATGGCGAACACCAAAATCGAGGATGCTGTCATACAGCAATTGCTGCTTTCTCTGAATCTATTGAATATGTCTCAGATATCAGAGTGTATTTATTCTCAGGTAGAATGCCAGCTTCAGGGAATATACAGGCCTCTTGCAGAAGTAATATCGGAAAAAAATTATATTTCTCAGGAATACATGCAAAATCTGCGTTCCTTCCGCGACAAAGAAGGGAAAAGCCTGTTTCCTAACTACGAGATCATCAAAGAACTAGGCGAAGGCGGTCTTGCCATAGTATACCTGGCTAAAGAGATTTCTTCCAACCAGACTGTAGCCTTGAAGATATTCGCTCCTGGCACATCGGACAGCTCTTCTATGATCGCTCGCTTCATGAGAGAGGCCGAGGCAACCAAAAAGCTCAACCATCCTAATATTGTCAAGGCCAGAGAGTTTGGGATGATTCATGGCATATACTATCTTGCGATGGAGTATGTTTCTGGACTTTCCCTTTCGCAAATCATTTCCAAAGTAGGCCGTTTTGAAGAGAGCAAATCTCTGGAAATCTTAGAGCAACTGGCCGATGCCTTGACTCATGTATGGAAAGAAAACATCATCCACAGAGACATCAAACCAGGGAACATTCTGGCAGATGGTGACACCTTGAAAATATGCGATTTGGGACTTGCCAAAGCCCTGGAATCAGAATTGCAGATCACCCAGGAAGGCAGCATTCTAGGAACGCCTCAGTTTATGTCGCCTGAACAATTTCAGCCAGACAAAGACCTGGATTTCCGCACCGACATATATTCTCTGGGAATCACATTCTATGTGATGCTGACAGGAAACCTCCCGTTTACTGTCACGACCAAAATAGCCCTTGCCCAGGCTCATCTTTACCAGGAGCCTCTCCCTTTAGAAAGATACAATGTGCGGGTAAGCAAGCAAACCCAGGCTCTCTTATCGAAAATGATTTCCAAAGACAGGGAAAAGAGAGGGAAAGACAAAGAAGAACTTCTGGAAGACATAAGGCGTGTACGCAAGGGAGAGTATCCTAAGAATAGCTTTTCATCCTCAAAAAGTCACAAGACCCTTGTAGCGTCTTTGTTGATGCTAGTAGTGCTAGGGGTAGCTGCTTTTTTCCTGACTCGTCCTGCTGAAAAACCAAAAGAGCTAGAAAAAACAGTAGAAAAAAATCCGCCTGTGATCGACATTACAGAGCCACAGGGAATAGAGGCAGGAAAAGCAAAGCACTTCACAGAAACCACCCTTTCCATACAAGGCCATGCTATGGATGAAAGCGGTATCGAAGCGATTTTTATCAATGATGAGCCTGCTTTTTTGATGATAAAAGAAAACAAGGCACTATTCCAGACAAAGCTCGTCTTAAAAGAAGGGATGCAGGTCATCAAGATTTCTGCCTTGGATAAACATAAAAATCGAGGCGAGTTGAGTTTTATCGCCTTTTATGAAGCACCTAAAGCCATATTCCAGATACAGGCTGAACCTGCTTCCTTGTCTTTAGAGCCAGGTATGACAAAAAGTTTTCAGGCAATCCTTCTGAAAAATGGGAAGAGAATAGAATCCCAGGAACAAGATTGGACGTGGAAAGCAGAGCGTGGTATATGCAATCAGGGAAACTACAAAGCACCCAACAGAGCAGGTATAGACTTTATCACCCTCTCGCATAAAAATGCTTCCCACTCTTTATTGATCAAGATAGAAATCCTGGAGTCTCAAGGCACCAAAGCACAGCCTAAGTTGACAAAGAACAAAAAAGGCTATTATGAAAAGACATTTTTCAACGATCATACTATGGTTTGGATACCCCAAAGCACAGCCTCCACGATGCCCGATAGCAAAAATAGCAGACAAGGTTTCTGGATAAGCAAATACGAAACATCCAATGCCCAATATAACAAATATCTGGAATCCATAGATGTCCTGACACACATAGCTCCCCAGAAAAGCTCTGCCATGCCAGAAGGGTATTTGAGCAAAGCCGAATACAAAGACCATCCTGTGGTATGGGTTCGATGGAAAGATGCAAGAGACTATTGCCAGTGGATCAAAAAAAATCTGCAAGACGATCTTCTCCCCGCACAGGATGGAACAGTTGTGGTAAGACTGCCCTTGATGCAAGAAATCATCAAGGTCATAGGAGGGAATCCCAACAGCTTTGCCTGGGGGCAGGATGCACCAGACAAAACTTTACCCTATAAAGCCAACTATGATGCCATATTCAAAGCTGAAGACAAATCGAATCCCAAAGATGGATTTATTTTCACGGCACCTGTCTCCTACTACCAGGGCGAAGAAGACAAAGGAGGCGATGGACAATCCCCCTATGGTATCTGCAATCTATCAGGAAATGCCAGTGAATGGTCTTGGGAGAGCGATCCCAATAACAAAAGAGAAAAAATTATCTACGGCGGTTCCTGGAAAAGCCGTATGGAAACCTTGAAATTCCATGAAATAGCCTTAGAAAGCAGAACCATAGATTTCCAGATGGATACCATAGGCTTCCGAATCGTTTTTATCGAACAGGAAATCTCTGGCAGGAATTAGGCAAGGTACTGTGTCAAAAGCTTTTTGACACAGCACCACAGTATAAAATGGCGTATATCATTGCAATGTAAGTCATTATTGCTTAATACGCATGGCTTACGCATCCTGCTAAGGGCATCGGTCCAAAAATCGATAGAAGCCTATAGATTCAGATAAAAGTTTGTTTGATAAATTTTGTATGATTCGTTATCGTTATCTTTATCATTATCGAAATAACAGCATTTATTTGTGTTTCTCTTGATAAAGATAACGATAATGATAAAGATAACGAATTGATTATGATGATTAAATTGTCAATCGAACCCTACATCATTTTGGCCCGATGCCCCTGCTAAGCTTGATAAGACCAGACAGATTCCTTTTCTATCTTCCATTGATTATTTCGAAAAGACAGACATAAAATTTTATCTCCCATCCCAAGTTCAAGAGTATCTGGCGTATGTTTTAAAACTTTCATAACCATAGATCCCAAGATACTATTGTCTTTTTTTCTATATTTTACGATGCATTCCTGATGAAGATAAACATGTATACTTCCTTGAATATCTTCGATTTCATATTCAAAAGAAAGCAAACAATTTTTTATAGAATATCTTTTCATTTCAAGCCATAAGCGTATGATCCCTATAGTAAGATAAGGAAGGCATCCAAAATCGACAAGAAGACCAACCCATGCAAAGTAACGTACTGGGGTTTCAGGGTAAGACATTGCACCTATAAACAGAAATATGCCTCCGATAAAGGGTATTGTCGAGGGGACGCGCTTTCCCATCAATTCTTTTAAAAAATTCCATCCATTGATAATGGATAGGATTCCACCCAAAAAAAACAAAACAAAGGGGAAAATATATTGCGATGGATTCATATTTTATCTATATTTTTTTGTAAATAAAGTTGCTTTGCTTCCGTGATGGTACAATATCGTACAGAATAGTTTTGCTTTAAAAATGCAAACACAGCGTCCATATTTTTGTAAAACTGTTCTTCTTCTTGTTCATTTTTGACATAGGGAGAGCCACCTATCAGAAAGCTGGAGCTATGTAAAAAAAGGTTAAGGATCGTATAGCCTCTCTTTACGCATTTTCTAATCAATTGAATCATGTTGGGTGCGTCTGTCAATTCTGGGCTAAGCCTTACTTTCCGTAGGATATTGGTATGCCATAAAATACCGATTGCATGAAGTTTTGTCCAGGGGGAATGGGACAAAAATCTGTGGACTTTGTGGTAGAATGTGAAATGTCTATGATTGAATCCAGAGGTGACAGGAATCTCAAAAATTTCTCTTTGTTCTCCATGAGTTGTTACTTTAGAGAAATCAGGCCAGTAAGGTTGCCCTGGAGCATCACTATAGTCAAAGCATACATCAGAATAATAAGGTCGGATACTGGAATCAATCTGGTATCCTTCCTCTACAAGTATTTTTAGTATAGTGCCATTGATCCCCCAACGTCCTGCACGAAAAGAATTTGGCCTTTCACCAAAGACCTCTGCCAATGTTTTTGTCAAATTTTTCATTTTCTCACGAATCAATTCCTCTGGCAAATTGATTGTGTGAGAATATTCTTTGCTAAGCATTTCGTTAATAGGAGGGGTCGCCCAGGGATGAAGATGTGCACCTATTTCACATTCTTTTCTTGTTGAAATAGCCTTTAGTATTTCTGCACTTGTAGGATCTGAAGCAATGGCATAGTCTACAAAATAGGTAGGTTTGATTCCACGAGAGTAGCAAAATTCCTGGAATTTTGGTACATTTTGAATATTTTTTACAGAAAATGGATACTGAGGCAAAGGCCCATCCCATCTAAATTCTTCTTCTGTATCTACGCTGACAATACAAATCAATTCTTTTGCATCATTTAAAGCCATAGATTCTCACCTTGTAACTTTTTTTTATGGATAGATCATGTGCGTCGAAAAAATCATGTCTACTCAAAAGCCTAACGCCAGCGCAATCCCTGCGTCTTTGGTCAATACCCTTTAACTGTGTCACTTAAGAAGGTTCGATTCCGTTAGTATCTATTGGCAAAAGACGCAGAGATTGCGCTGAATGTCGTCTTTTTCGAATAGATTGTTATTTTCGGCGCAACCCTGCGGCTACAAATTATTGCTATGTAACTAATTTATCTATTTTTTTAGCCCAACAGATTCCCATACAGTCTGCCCTTCTATAACAGTTTCCGATGCGTTTCCTGTCTGATAGCCTGTTTTTTTGACTTCGATTTTGTAGGTTCCTGGTGTAAGCTCGAAAGAGTAGAGGCCATCACTACCTGTTGTAGCGGTATTACCTGTGTTCAGCTTTACTGTAGCTCCAGAGATTTTTGCCTGGGTACCCTGGGCTGCGTCATAGATAACGCCTATGAGGGTACCCTTGCTACCACCTCCACCATTGATATAATTTCTGACATCCTCGCGTATTTTGGCTCGGAGGCTATACAGATTGGTTCCAGGACAGGCTGTGCTGTTCAAATCGCAATGTCCATAGATATTGTCAGGATTGATGCTATAGTGAGAACAAAGCCATCCAAGAAGCTTAATTAAGGCTTGATAGGAATTGTTATGAAGCGTTTCTGTTGTGTAGTCTCCAATCACATTGACTCCTACATTGTTGGTATTCGCTCCGCCAGTATGAGCACCCACCACATTTTCAGGTCTTCCCTGATAGATTTTGGTTTCTCCTGAAGAACGGTATGTTCCAATCAAAAAATGGTATCCGATGTCTGACCAGCCATTGCTATCCATGTGATAGTTTTGTATACTGCGAATCGTAGCACTTCCCTGATAGTCTGTACTCGTTGGTCTCCATGTGTGATGTATGGTAATTTTTTGAGGTGTATGATAGGTGTAACCACTTTTAGGAGGCCTTGCACCCCATTCTGAGCGAGATACTATAGATGGTTTTACAACTCCTCTGGTAGCATTGCCCCAGGGTTTAAATTCTTTATAGAGCATTTCAGGAAAAATTTCATTGTAAGAAATGACGAGCTTTTCCAAAACAGGAGAAATTCCTGCTTGTGTGCTATGGAAAAGTACTCGATATCGATAGGCAAGAGCAGTGTCGCTTAAGACAATGTCGCCACCGCCCTGAGGTAAATTCTGCCACAAAGACCATTCTCCACTCCTGAGAAGAGAAGAAAATTCGACTTGAATCCCTGTTCTGTCAGGAACATCGGCAATCCATGCAATGGTGGCAGCATTAAAAGCAATCTGGCTTTTTATGGTTTGGGAGATACTTCCTTCCAAAGCATTTTCAGCAAGCCTGATTCCATAAGAAGATACCTGGACATTTTCATACAGGATATTGTTATTGACCCTATTCCCCTCGACTACATCAATATAATCAACATCTTCCGTTGCATGTATGTTTACGACACACATTGCTAAAATAGCACAAACAAACATAATTTTTTTCATGACTCTGATCTCCTGAAATTAGAAAAAAAATTAAGATTTTTCAGAAATCCAATTTTTTATCGAAACGGATTTTATCTTGAGAATGGAAAAAGCAGAATGGACAAATTTTTCCACAAAAGCATCGCAAGGATGAAGGACAATTTCTTCTGGTGTGCCAATCTGTAAAATTTTTCCATCTTTCATAACAGCAATACGATTTGCCACTTTGAGTGCTTCTGCCATATCATGGGTGATAAAGACGATAGTTTTTTTTAAATGAGATACGATCTTCAGAAATTCATCGCACATTTGCTCCCGTATTACTGGATCAAGGGCACTAAAAGGTTCATCCATCAAAAGAATTTCTGAATGAGTAAGAAGTGCTCTGGCAAGCCCTACTCTTTGTTGCATCCCTCCACTGAGTTCTTCTGGATAGAAATTTTCTACGCCTTTAAGTCCTACCATTTCTAGCATTTCTTTTGCCATCTTGTATCGGGTTTCTTGATCTACTTTTTGTGCTTCGAGACCAAAGGCTGCGTTGTCCAAAACATGGCGATGGGGCAAAAGGGCAAAATGCTGAAAGACCATGCTGACTTTTTTCTGCCTTAGTTCCTTAATTTCTCTTGGCTGCATGGTTGTGATATCCTTATCATCTATCCATATTTTCCCTGAACTTGCATCTATAAGACGGTTCATGCATCTTAGTAAAGTGGATTTCCCGCTACCAGAAAGGCCCATAATGGCAAACACTTCCCCTGGCTCTATAGATAAATTTATATTTTGTAAGCCTAAGCTGCATCCATGCTGTGCCAGAACAGCTTTCTCCTTGCCAGGGGAGTGATGCAAAATTTCCCAGACTTTTTTAGGAAGCTTTCCAAAGATTTTCCAGACACTTTCGCATTGAATTTTTTTGTTTGCCATACCAGATCGACTTTCTGTCAGTTAAAATCGCAGGATAAAAGTATATATATGTTTTTATCATTTTAGCAATATTTTGTCAAGCCAGCATATTTATTTTTTGCTTGTAATCAGGCTATGCGCCTGATAAAATACAGCATATTTTTTTACTCATTTTATTTTTTCTAAGGAGAAATGTTAGATGAAGAGTCTTGTCATTTTTTTTTGTGCTGTTTGCTTTCTCTTTTCTAGCAACCTTTTGGCTTCAGAAGCCACATTCTTTCTAAAAAATGGCGACCGTATCACTGGTACTTTAAAAAATTTTGAAGATAAACATCTTATTGTCGATAACCCTGGTCTTGGCGAGGCAAAAATTCTCTGGGAAACAGTAGCTGGGGTACAAAGTGCCAACGTTTTCTATTTCAGGTTAGAACAAGGGAATATCATTGCTGCCAGACCTGAAGGATTAGTCAATGGAAAACAGATTCTGGTTTCCAGCCTAAGCGGCAGATTCGAGGTTTCCCGTGAACAAATCCAGATGATGGGACTTACAGAAGACAGCGTAAACCCAGAATATCTGAAAGCGCAAAAAGAACTAAAAGAGACCCAGGATAAACTGGAAAAAGCCACAAAGATAAACTATCTCTGGTCAGGCTATTTGCAGGCTAGTTTCAGTGGAACATCGGGAAACAAGGATTCCACGACTTTCGTTGGGATTGCCCATGCAGAGAGAAAAACAGAAGCAGATAAATTCACTGCCCATCTGGAAAGCCGCTATGGCAAAACCGATGGGGAAGTCAGTGCTGAAGATGTTTCTGGCTATTTAAGAGAAAACGTAGAAGTAAGTCCCAGATTTTATGTCTATGGTCGTATAGAAGGAATATGGGATAAAGTTAAAGACATCAACATCAGCATGATCACAGAATTGGGTTTTGGTATCCATATCCTTAAAGAAGGCCAGTTCCAAGTTTTTAAAGACGATAAGATCACCCTCGATTTTGATCTAGGCGTTGCCTATACTGCTACAGATTACGATACAGGAGACGATACTCACAGTGCTGGTATGGTGGTTCGCCTCATATACGATCATGTCTTTGCTAACAAATGGCACATCAATATCGCAGGGCAATACATCCAGGATTTTGAAGAACCACAGAACAAAGAAAATGCAAGCCAGTTGGATGGCTATCGCCTGAAACTGGAATTTTTGCTGGAAATCCCCTTGTCAGAAGTACTGGCATTTACCTGTAGCCTGAAAGACGAATACGTCAATGCTCCTGCTCCAGGAAATGAAAGAAATGACTTCTATTGGCTCTTAGGCTTAAAGATCAATCTATAGGCCTATTTTTTTACACATAAGGGGTTTATGCCCCTTAAAAGATCAAATATTGAAACTACAATGCTAGAAAAAATTATCGAATTAGAAAAAAAAATTCCCCTTTGTTTACGAAAAAAACGCTCTTTACTTCAAGAAAGATTAGAAAAGTTTAAAGCTTCTCTGGAAAAAGGCAAGAAAAAGCCAGGTGCTTTGCATTCTTTAGAAGAAGAAATCCAAGCCTGTGTTGCAGAGCAAGAGTACCGCATACAAAATTTTCCTCTGGTTCAATACACAAGAACACTGCCCATCTTAGAAAGAAAATCGGAAATCATCAAGGCATTGAAAGAAAACCAGGTTCTGGTAATTGCAGGGGAAACAGGCTCTGGGAAGACTACACAGCTTCCTAAAATGTGCCTGGAAGCTGGATTTGGGAAAGAAGGGAAAATAGGCTGCACTCAACCGAGAAGAATCGCGGCTACTTCAATTGCCCGCTACCTGAGAGATGATCTCCAGGATACAGGGCAAAAGGTGAGCTATAAGATTCGCTTCGATAACAACGACACAGACAAAGCCTTTATAAAGCTCATGACCGACGGCATCCTGCTCTCAGAAATCCAGAGCGACAAGATGCTACAAGAATACGATGCACTGATTATAGACGAAGCTCATGAGAGAAGCCTGAATATAGACTTTATTCTAGGATATCTAAAAAGTATACTTCCCCATCGTCCTGATCTGAAAATCATCATATCTTCAGCAACCATAGACACCCAGTCTTTTTCTCAATTTTTTGGTAATGCCCCTGTTATCGAAGTTTCAGGGCGAATGTATCCTGTTACAGTCTACTACCATCCTATAGACCCGATGAAGGAAGAAGAAGGCGAAGTCACCATCATCGATGCTGCCATAGAAAATGCAAGATTCCTTTTCGAGGCAGATGACAGTGGTGATATTCTAATTTTCATGCCAGGAGAATCCGATATACGGGAGACTGTCGAAAGACTCAAAGGCGCAGCATGGTGCAATGGTGTGGTATTGCCTCTTTTTGGCAGGCTCACAGCAGCCGAGCAAAATTTGATTTTTCAGAGGCAAAAAGACCGCAGGGTGATCGTTTCCACCAACATCGCAGAAACATCCCTTACTATTCCAGGAATTCGCTATGTGATTGATACTGGATACGCCCGAATCAGCCGCTATTCCCCCAGATCCAAGACAAAGCGTTTGCCTATCGAGAATATTTCTCAGAGCAGTGCAAACCAGAGAAAAGGCCGCTGTGGGCGTGTGGAGGATGGTGTTTGCATTCGGCTTTATAGCGAAGAAAACTATAACATACGCGATCCTTTCAGTACCCCAGAAATTCGCAGGTCTGATCTTGCTGAGGTTATCTTGCGCATGGCGGCTTTAAACATGGGAGACATAGAAACCTTCCCTTTTGTGGATCCGCCTCCAAGAAGTGCTATAAGAGATGGAATCAATACTCTTCTGGAGCTAGGGGCTATCAACGACAAAAAAGAACTGACAACTCTGGGACAGGAAATGGCATCAATACCAACAGACCCCAGGACTGCACGCATTTTACTTTCTGCCATAGAAAACAATGCGTTGTGGGAAGTACTTGTCATCATTGCAGGGCTTAGCATCCAGGATCCCAGAGAACGCCCTTTTGAAAAGGTAGAAAAGGCAGACGAATGCCATAAAGCCTTCATGGATAAAAATTCGGACTTTCTTACCTATCTGAATGTATGGATGAACTTTCATGAAACTTGGGAAATCCTTAAAACTCAGAATAAGCTTCGGAAGTTCTGCCACCAAAATTTTCTTTCCTATACACGAATGAGAGAATGGTGTGATCTATACGATGAGCTAGAGAGCCTTTTGAAAGACCAAAACAAGCTGAAATTCAACGATGCTCCTTCCAGCTATGAAGCGATCCATAAGTCAATACTGAGTGGATATCTCAGCCATATTTGCCAGAGAAAAGAAAAGAATATCTACTATGCCAGACAAAACCAGGAAGTCATGCTTTTCCCAGGGTCTTCTCAATTCAATGTCCATCCTGAATGGATTGTCTGTGCTGAGCTGGTGGAAACATCCCGTCTTTTTGCACGCACAGTAGCTAAAATCGAGCCAGAATGGATCGAGCCTCTCGCCAGACATCTGGTAAACTATAGCTACGAAAATCCTCACTGGAATGCCCCTGCGGGTTTTGTCAATGCTACAGAAAAGGTTTCTCTGTGGGGACTGCTCATTGTCCCAGGAAGAAGCGTCCACTATGGAGCGATAGATCGCAAAAGATCGCGCTATATCATGATTCGGGATGGTCTTGTTCCAGGAGCTACCAGACTCAAGTTTGCTTTCTTGCAGTCCAATCTGGATTTGATCCAAAACATCAAGAATATGGAAAACAAGATCCGCAAGCACAATTTTCTCGAGGAGACTGCTGTTCTGGAGCTTTTTTATGATGAAAGACTCCCTGATATTGTCAGCATCACAGAGCTAAAAGACTATTTCCGCGATCATCCTGATGACCGCTTTCTACGCATGTCTGCCTCGGATATCCTCAGAGAAGGCTACCCCGACATACGCCAGGAAGACTTTCCCGACTGGATTATGCTAGGAAGCGAAAAACTTCGGCTTAGCTATGTTTTTGACCCTGAATCCAAAGAAGATGGCGTTACTCTCCATATTCCCCTGGACTTGCTTTTGCATATACCCTGGAGGCCTTTTACCTGGGTCATTCCAGGATGGTTGGAAAACAAAGTCCTGGAGCTGATGAAATCTTTAAACAAAGAGATGAGGCGCAGATTGACTCCCATTGCCGATAAAGCCCGTGAACTCCTGGAAAGCCTGCCCAAAAAGAATCGGGGTTCTCTGATTTCTACCTTGCAGCAACTCATCCAGGAAAAATATGGAATTAAAGTACAAGAAAAAGACTGGGATGTGGAAGAAATTCCAACTTATCTTTTCTTTCGTTTTGCGGTAGAAGACGAAGACAAGAGAATCCTGGGAGCAGGCAGAGATTTGCGTTCTTTACAAAAAAGCATCCAGAGAAGAAAAGTTCATCCACTATGGCAAAAAGCCTATAAAGATTGGTTTTTGCCTAATTTACGCAACTGGTGCTTTAGCAATCTTCCAGAAAGTGTCAGCATCAGTCCTTACAAAGGAGGCTTAGAATTTCTAGGCTATCCTGGGTTGGAATGCGATAATGGTAAAGTCAACCGAACCCTTTTCATCACATTGGAGCAGGCAGAAAAAGAGACACGAAAAGCTCTGCGCTTGCTTCTGGAATATTCTCTATTGCCTGACTGGTCGCGATTAGAAAGAAGTCTGGAATTGCAATACGATCTCGCCAGAAGCATGACGGATTTAGGATGGGCCAAAGATTTTGTAAAAGAAAGCATGTATTGCCTCAAGAATGCTTCTCTGTCCGATCAAGAAAAGATTCTTCGTACGGAATCAGAATTCCAAAAAAAGCGAGAGGAAGTTCAAAAAATAGTGGCTTCATTGAATGAAGACTGGCCTCTTCTTTTGCATGAAATCATTTCCCGCTACAGAGAAATACGCCAGGAACTGAAAAATCCTTCTTTTCAAAGATTACAAGGCTATGCCCACGATACTATAAGACGCATCCATCAGGATTTGCATGCTTTTTTCCCTCAAAAAAAATGGATTTTAGCTACGCCTTTGAGCCTGATACAAAAGTATCCCCGCTATCTGAAGGCGATTCACACAAGATTGATGCGTGCCAAAGTAGATTTCGCAAAAGACTATAAAAAATGGCAGGAAATCGCTCCTCATTATGAAAATCTGGAAAAAGCCCAGATGTCTTCGCTGCAAAGCAGCCAACAAGAAATCATTGAGGAGTACCGATGGATGATCGAGGAGTTCAAAGTATCCCTCTTTGCTCAGGAACTAAAAACCTCTCATCCTGTTTCTGCTAAGAAGCTAGAACAAAAATGGCTAGAAATTCAAGCCTGCATGTAGTTTGGTTTACCGTTTTGGAATAAAGGCTAAAACTTTCCTTGAAAGAATCACAGAGGTTTGTTGTTCCGAGGGAATATTTTGGAAGGAATAAAAAGAAATGTTAAGTTTCAAAATTTTTGTCTTGCAAAAGATTGTAGTCTTGCAATAGATTGTAGCCGCAGGGTTGCGCCGAAAAAGTCATGTCTACTCAAAAGTCCAACACCAGCGCAATCCCTGCGTCTTCTCTCAATACCCAATCCAATGTAAATAGAGATGACCTGTATTATCTTAGATATTTTTTTTAACAAAAATTTGGAAATAGGTTAATGCTAAAAAGCCTAATGTAGTGAAAATCCAGCTAGAGAATTCTGGAACATTAGACGCAGTGTATTCAACGTAGACAAGACCATTTGCACCAGCTCCACCCCATGCGTACTGAGGACTCCAAGTGGACTGATAGCCACCAGCACCACCACCAGAGCCGTACCCATAGCCGCCTTTTCCACTAGTGGACATGGCACCATTAGTTCCATAGATACCTGTACCATTGAATAGAATACCACCACCACCACCACCTCCTCCGTGAGAAGATGTACCACCAGCTCCTCCGCTACCAGCAGTGAAGGTATTTTCGAGAAAAATACTTAATAGAGAAGTATAATTTCCCTGTCCTGTACCTCCGCCAGTCCATGCGCCTGAATAACCATTCAAACCGCCCGTACCTCCTGCTCCGCCGTAACCAGAATTACCAGCTCCACCACCACCTGAACCTCCATTACCACCTGAGTATTGAGTACCATAGCCTCCATTTGCTGTAAGATAGCTTCCAAATGAAGACGATGTGCCGTTACTGCTAGTCGAACCATTAGTAGTTCCACCAGCTCCTCCAGTTCCAACAGTAATGGAAATAGATTGGCCTGAAATAACATTAATAAGATTCGAAGCGACATAGCCTGAACCACCTCCACCTTGATGCCCACAGGCTCCACCACCACCTCCACCTACTACCAAGACTTTTACTGCTGTCACACCTACAGGTACAACAAAAGAACCATTCGATGTAAACAAAAGAGAATCTGCATGACTTGGAGTCAAGAATAAAAATACAATGCATAATAATAAAATTAAAATGCGCATATTTAATTCCTTTCAAATAGAGTCAAAAGATAGTAATCTAAATTTACAAAAATTTTTAAAAACTAACCAATAAATATTCCTGTATTTTTTTTAAAATACCAACATCCTATAAAATCATAGATAGCACAAAAAAATATAAAGTCAATATTTTTTTACTATTTTTATAAGATTTTGGAGGGCACGAGTTTCATTTCAGCCATTGTTTTACAATATCAGGATGGTTTTTGATCCATTCTTTGGCAACATCTTCTGGCTTTTTTTTAGGATTTCCTGGGACATCTTCGATTTCTGTAATCAAAAAGCTGACTTCCTTGAGTGGAATCTGCCAGTTCATGAAAAACTGGTAGGCTCTGGGATTTTCGGTTTTTAGGCTTTTGGAGATTCCAATATATATTGTAGCAGGTGGGTAGGCACAGGAAATATGGGTTTTCTCTGGATTTCCTTTTTCGTAGATCCATTGGGAATCTTTATATTCTGGCTCTTCCAAAAGAGTTAGATCGTACATAGCCATCGGCCATTCTGGTTCCCAATAGTAAAAAAGGATGGGTTTTTCTTTGCGCATGGCTTCTTTGAGCATGGCGAGGAAAAGCCATTGTTCTATTTTCAGCTCTTGTAAAGAGAGATTGTATTCTCGTATTTTAGAAACATTGATCTCTGTTGCCATCCAGCCAAATGGCCCTACCCAGATTTCGCCGATTCCATTGCCATCATAATCGAAGATTTCTTCTTTTCCCCTGAGATCATAGACGGTTTTGATATTGTACTGTCTTGCTACCTTGCTAGGTATATAGAATCCCTGGGGGGCTTTATCATAGCTGATCTTTACCTGGATATTGCTTTGAGGATTTCGGACATATTTCTGGAATCCCTCTTCCTGGTTGGGCATCCATAGATCAGGAAAAATGTGAACCGAGCCTTTATCCAGTGCTGTCCAGAGTACACTGGGAGAAAGGTTTTTGATCTCTGCTGCGATTCCGAGCTTTTCTTCCAGAATTTGCTTCATGATCTGCTCGATGGCCTGGGAGCCAGACCAGCTTAGCCCTCCGATAATCACTTTATTTTGCTCTGAGAGCAATACTGTCTTGTCCGTTTTTCTATCTTTCAGCCACAGAGGATAGAGAGCCAGGAATGCCATGAACGCAAGAAGAATACAGGTAAAACTGCAGCGCAAACAGTACATTCCCTTGCTTTCAAAGGGGATATAGGCAGGGAAGAGTTTTTTCCAAGACAAAAGGGATTTTTCTTTGTTTGATAAAACACGAGCCTTTTGGAAAAAATTCGCTTTTTGGAGTATACGATCCAATAAAATTGCAATAAAAAGAATTCCTATCCCCGCTTCGACACCAAGCCCTAGCTCCACATGCTGTATAGCCCTGAGAATGGAAATCCCCAAACCTTTCGCGCCGATCATGGCTGCTGTGACTACCATCGAAAGGCTCATCATCACCGTCTGGTTTATTCCTGTCATGATGCTAGGAAGAGCTAAAGGCAGTTGAATTTTTCTTAGAATATCCCAGCGATTGCAGCCAAAGGATATGCCAGCCTCTACTTTTTCTCTGGGTACCTGGCGGATGCCTAGATCCGTCAGGCGCACCATAGGCACACAGGCAAAAATGACAGTGGCTATAATCCCTGGTACATTGCCTATGCCAAAGAGCAAAACAGCAGGGATAAGATAAACAAAGCTAGGTATTGTCTGCATACCGTCCAGAACAGGAAGCAAAATTCTCTGAAAAACAGGGCTTTGAGAGGACAGTATCCCCAAAGGAAGGCCAACCAAAACACATAGAAAAACACTGACAGCAACCATAGCCAGGGTATCCATACCCTCTTTCCACAGGCCCAATGCACCCATAAGGAACAAAAAAAGTGCTGTCCAAAAGGCCATAGCCTTGCCAGCGACTTTCCATGCTATAAGCATAAAGATCAATATAGTAGCGGGCCAGGGTAAAAAATCCAGTATAGCATGAATCCATGCAAGATGAGTATCAATAAAAAGACTTAGTGCTGACAGAACCCCATGGAAATTGTCTGTCAGCCATTTTATGAATTCTTCCACCCATCTGCCAAAAGGAATACGAACAGGAAATTCCATAACCAATCCCTTCGCCTTTAGGAGTAAAATTCGAATTTTTCAGCGATTTTAAATATAACCACAGAGACACCGCACAGAAGAGCTGCAAACAAAAAAAGAATCACAGAAATTTGTAGCTCAGGAGAAAAGCTTCTTCCTGGAATAAATAAAAAGAAGAGAAGACAAGATTCTGGATAGTATTCATTTTCACTCTTAACTGTTTGTAAATTTGTTCCATATATTAACAAGATCAAATTTTTCAACCCAATTCTCAATATAGCTTCTATCTATTTCCTTCGTGATTTTCAAAATTCCTGCAATGTCACGCAAATGCTTATCTGATCCCCCTATCTTATAGTATTCTAATTTTTTCACTATAATATCTTCAGGAGATGAAAAATAGGCCTGCACATTTTGAGAAATAAAAATTTTTCGTTTTCTATTGAATCTGCAAGTATCGAAGTCAGAATTTTTTTTGATAATAATATCTATTTTCAAGCCAGAGAAAGGATGAATGATATTAAATTGAGAATTATGTTCTATGGCATCTTCAATCATTTCTTCGCTTATATAATATTCTTCTTTAGGAAAATGAGCAACCAAACTTTGAATATGTTTTTTTTGAACTTCAGCAACAATATCAATATCAATAGTAAATCGAGGTTCACCGTATGCCATAGCCCCAACAGAGCCTGTCACAATATACGGTATTCCGATTTTTTCCAATACTTCCGATATTTTTATCAAAAGTTCATACTGTACCATGGGATATCCTTTTTGCTACTTCTCTGTTTATCGTTTCATTATTCCAGTATGGATTTGAACCTTTTATTTGTGCATAAATCATTTGTCTGGCTGATTCCCAGAGATCAAAGCCCATTTTGAGACGCTCTGTAGAGTTTTTTTTAGATAAAATTTCAGCCATAGTATCGTCAACAGATTCAATAACAATATTCCTATCTTTCATATTTTTCCCTTTTAAACTGCAGAGGCATATAGAACAAAGTGCAGCAAAGCTACAAACAAAAAAAGAACCAGATGATTCAAAAAATTTATTTTAGCCCCTTCACATCTTTTTCCGCCGATGTTGGGCTTTCATAAGTAAGGCCAAACACCAAATCCGTCAGCCATCGGCGGAAAGACTCATTATCGCTAAACTGCTTGAAAAGCTCGGTATCATCTTTGAGAACCGCAGTCATGACACGTGCCAGGGCTTTGTCGTGTTCGATGCGGGCATTTTGTTTGTCGGAGTTTTGCCTGGCGTTTTGGTACGCATTGTCTGCTGCAACACGGTTGGGTATTTCTTCTGTGATAAGCTTGTGAACACGGTCGTTATCGGCCCAGGAGATATTGCCGAACAAATCGTTGAATTGCTGGATAATGCGAGAAAGGGGAGCCATCTGCGGTTCTGCTTTATGCCCACTGCCACTGGTGGGAACAGGCCCGATCTCTGCATTGTCATCAGGAAGCTGGATTTTTATGGCCGCCTTCTTTTCGACACGGTAGCTGTCCATGTCGATTGCTTCCAGAATTCCTCTGGACAAATCTTCTTCTCTGGGGGCGGGAAGCTTGGGAACCAGGAAGTTCAGGAATATGGACATTTTCTCCCATTCCATATTGGTGTAGGGAAGAATAGCAGAAAGGAAGCTGTATGTGCGAAGGAATGTCTTGGCACTGCTTTTCAGTTCTACCTGCTGGTCTTCCTTGAGATCCTCTTTATAAATAGCCACGCAAGCATCAAGAATGGGATCTAATCTGTTGCGGTCCGCACCAGCCATGTATAGCTCTACAAATTGAGTAATCTGTGCCTCGTCATAGATTTGAAAATTGTCCAGCACTGCCTTGAGATCGTGCAATTTGTTGGGATCTGTCTCTGCGCCAAGAATCGTTGTGCGGTAGTAATCGCTAAAAGCCTTCTGGATCGTGTCTGTATCGTTCATAAAGTCTAGCACAAATACGTCATACTTTTGAGGATGAGCACGGTTCAGTCGGGAAAGAGTTTGCACTGCCTTGATGCCTGACAGCATTTTATCCACATACATGGTGTGCAGCAACGGCTCATCATATCCCGTCTGGAATTTGTCCGCACAAATCAGGAAACGGTATGGGTCTTCTTGAATCTTGTCTGCAATCTTGCTGGAGGGAAAACCATTGAGAGAAGCCTCGCTTACCTTAATGCCTCCATGCTCATGCTCCCCAGAAAAAGCAACAATGGCCTGATACTGGCTCTTGCGTTCGGCAAGATAGTTTTGTATGGCATAAAAATATTGGATGGCACGCTCAATGCCACTTGTCACAACCATTGCTCTTGCCTGCCCCCCGATCTTTTGGAAAGCAAGCACCTGTTCGCAGAAATGGTCTACCATGATTTCAGCCTTGAGCCTTATGGCATGGTCATGGCTCTCAACATATCGTCGCAATTTTTTCTGCGCTCGTTTGGTGTCGAATTCAGGGTCTCCTTCGATTCTCTTGACCAGCTTATAGTAGCTGTCTACCGATGTGTAATGCTGGAGGACATCCAGGATGAAACCTTCCTCGATTGCCTGCTTCATGGTATAGCTATGGAAGGGACGATGTTTGGTTTGCCCGCCTTCGCTATATGCTTCTCCAAAGATTTCCAGTGTCTTGTTTTTGGGTGTGGCCGTAAAGGCAAAGTAACTGGCGTTTGACAGCAGCTTGTGCTTTAATGCCCGTTTTTCTAATATATCGTTGATAATATCTTCCGTATCCCCCAAAGCTTCGTTCATGGCAGAAGATGTCTTGCCTCCCTGGCTGGAATGCGCCTCATCAATAAGAATAGCAAACCTTCGGCCTTGTTGGTTATTGCCAATTTCCTCCAGGATATAGGGAAACTTTTGCACAGTGGAAATGATGATCTTTTTGCCTTCTTCAATAAATTTGCGCAAATCGCCCGACTTATCCGCATGGCCGACTATGGCTTTGACCTGTGTAAACTGCCTGATCGTATCGCAGATTTGCTTGTCCAGAATTCGCCGATCTGTAACCACGATAATGGAGTCGAAAATCTGGTCAGAAAAACTTTCCGAACCAGGCGTTTTTTTAATTCCAATGAGCTGGTGAGCAAGCCAGGCAATGGAATTACTCTTGCCGCTGCCTGCCGAATGCTGGATGAGATACCTCTTGCCAATACCATTTTGTTTTACATCGCTCAGAAGTTTCCGTACCACATCTATCTGTTGATAACGAGGCCAGATTTGCGTCCGTTTTTTCTTTCCGCTCTTCTCATCCTTGCTTTCTACGATCTGTCCATAATTTTCCAAAATATCCGTCAGTTCTTCGCGCCTCAGGATTCGTTTCCATAGATAGTCTGTCTTAATGCCCTCAGGATTGGGCGGATTGCCTGCCCCATCGTTCCAACCCTGGTTAAAGGGCAGAAACCACGAAGCTTTGCCTTTCAGATGGGTGCAAAACCGAACTTCGTGTTCATCCAAAGCAAAGTGTACCATGCAACGCCCGAACTCGAATAGCTTTTCACGAGGATCACGATCACGCCTGTATTGCTCAACAGCATCTTCCACCGTCTGTTTGGTAAGGTTGTTCTTAAGCTCAAAAGTAGCGATAGGAAGGCCATTGATAAACAAAACAATATCCAATGCCAGCTTTGTTTCATCGCGACTATAGCGCAACTGACGAGTTACGCTAAAACGATTTAATGCATAGCGTTCCATCGCTTTGGAATTTCCTGGTGAGGGAGTGCCATAAAATAGATCAAGTTGCAATGCCCCATGTTTGATGCCATGACGCAAGACATCTATCACCCCTCGTCTGCTGACTTCCCCCTGTAGCCTGGCCAGGAATTTTTGTCTTATGGGGCTGTCATGATCCATGTCAATGGCTGCCACCGATGGAGCCTGAGTTGCCTGTAGAAATAATTTCAACTGTACCAAATCTACGCAATATTCGCGCTCGTAGTCTTTGGGCGACCCCATCAGCCAAAGGCTTTTGTTATAGACAGCCGCCTGGTCGTAAACGATATTTTCTTTCGGATCGCAGGGATGGCCTGTGAGCACAGTACAAATCATCCTTTCCAGCCCTCGCTCGGTCATGTCGGTGGTCATAAATTGGCTCCTATCCATATCAATCAGTACCCTTCTTTTTGTGGATCCCAACCAAATACATCCATCATAGTCTTACGATCTAGCCAAAGGGATGCAAGTCTCAACTGTTGCTCTTTTTCTGAGATATTTCCATATTGTTGTTGGATACGCGCTAATGCCAATTGTTGTACAGCAAGGGTAAGCTCATTGACTCGTTTCAGTTTTTGCTGAGGACTCATGCGTCGGTATCCTTCTATCAAAATTTCTTGTATTTCGGGTGATGTGTCTTCCATAATAATTTCCTTTAATTATGAAAATCTAGGTCAGGAACTGATCCCTCGTTTTCTGGCAATTCTTCAGAATCAGAAATTTCACTTTCTTCTATTTCTTCGGCCTCCTCTGGCAACCGCGCTGCTATCTCACGAACATCCAGCTTGCCTGTAACCACATCCGCGATCAGGCGAGTGCGGTATTCGCGGAGGAGGGAGATTTTTTTGCGGGTACTGGAAAGCAAAAGAGCAATGTCTTCCGTTTTTTTATCCAGATAATGCACGATGGCGGATTGTTCAAGAATGGGAGGAACTGGAATTGAATAATTCGCTATGAATATCTGCGGTACTCTTTGCTGCCCTGCAGCTCCAGTCATCGCATCTGCCCCAAGTTGTCGAAATTTTTTTGCTAAAGTCAAACGATACAGAAATTGTGGCAAGATAGAAGATTTTGCCCGCAAGACATGAAACTCAGTAGAGCCAAAACCAATTTCGGTAGGCAAAGATGTAAGACATGCACCTTTGCCATTTTCAAAGCATGGTGTAATCTTAGCAACAAGGATATCACCTCTTCGAAAGTAAGTAAAACCATTCCAAATATTATGGGCATTCAGAATCTCTCTTGTATCTATTTTTCCATCCGTTCCTATACGTTCCATTGGAAGAAAAGTTACAGGAGTTTCTGGTTTTAAAAATTCATGTGCTTCTCTCTTGCTTGGATTTATGGATGCACACCATTTTATTTGTCTTACTGTCCAATGCTCTGGAATCTCCCCAATCCACTCCACTCCAGATGGTTTGAGCCTGACATTAGGATCAAGGCCTCGAGTAACTGCCTGGTGGATGATCGCCTGTTTTTGCTCTTCCAGCAGTTTGATGAGCTTTTCCTGAGCGCGAATATAGAGGCGAATCCGCCGATCCATGCAATTGAGATAGCACACGATGGCCGATTGTTCGGGCAGAGGTGGAAGAGAAAGCGATGATCGACTCAACTTCTCATAATCAATGTTTTGCCCTTGCCTGATTCCTGTAACAAAGAGAGATAAATTTTCTATATAAGGCTGCGATTTGAAAAGCCAAGTCAAAAACGCATGGATTTCTTGTCGTATTGGATAAAAAATTGTATAAGCAGGGCTAATGATACCCTGTTCGCGAGCATACTCAATACCGCCTTGAAACGAGCGGAGGCTAATCACAAAGTCGCCAACATGCACAAGTTTGAGCAGATGTAAATTGTTGATTGCTAAAACGGTACGATTTTCATATCGGTCTTTACAAACTACGCCTTTTGTTTGTGTTGCAGCAAGCAGTGGCTCATCTGGGAAACCTTTTTCGCAGCGTTCGCAAACTGATGATTTCATCCGTCTCACTTCCCAATGCGCAGGCACTTGCCCCAACCACTCCACGCCAGAATCTTTATACGCAGGATAGGGCTTAAGATCAGCGATCATGGTTACTCCCCTTTTTTTTGCGGTTTTTTTCTATAGGCTGTTTTTTTTCTTCTGATTTTGTATCGGAGGGAGCAAGAAGCTGATAGTATTCCTCTAATTTTGCCTGGAACAATTTTTTATCAGGCAGAATGGACTGATACTCTGTAATCAAGGTTGGAGAAAGAGAGCGATTGAGGGCATACTCTACAACCTGATTGTCTTTGGTAGCGCACAACAGCACACCAATAGAAGGGCGTTCATGAGGTTTGCGGACATCGCGATCCAGAGCTTCCAGGTAGAATTCGAGTTTGCCAAGATATTCTGGCTCGAAGCGACCTGCTTTTAGCTCGATGGCGACAAGGCAACTCAGTCCGCGATGAAAGAAGAGCAAATCAATGGCAAAGTCCTGGTTGCCTACCTGAAGAGGGTATTCGGAACCGATAAAGCAAAAATCCCTGCCCAATTCCGTAAGAAAACGGCCAAGATGGCGTAGCAGCCCTGCATGTAAATCGGCTTCGGAATGCTCTACAGGCAGACCGAGGAATTCAAACAGGTAAGAATCCTTGAATATGGTTTCTACTTCTGGATGTGCTTTTTTCAAGGCTTCCGATGTTTTAAGCGGGTTGAGTACCGCCCGTTCAAAATGGGCAGATTTGATCTGGCGTTGGAGTTCACGCACTGACCATCGTTCTTGAGAGGCAAGGCGAAGATAGAATTCCCGCTCTTCTGGGCGTTTACACTGAGCCATGATCAGCAAGTTGTGAGACCAGGATAATTGTGTCAACACTGTTGACACAATTTGCTTTTCTTTCATCCCCTTGGATGACAACGTGTTATCATTATGATATGTCTCATAGAATTGTTTCATCCGAAACAAACCTCGTCGAGAAAATCCACGCAGGTTACTCTGTGTTTTAGCAATGTAGCAGGCCAGTTCGTCCACCACGCCCTCACCCCATTCCGCAGTTTGGAGCTTTTGGCTGATGTACTGGCCTACCTGCCAATATAGGTCTATGAGAGCTGTATTGATGGCCTGGTAGGTCTTTTGCTTGCTCTTTTCAATGAGTTGTACAACCTCGATAAAGGATTTCTCTATTTTGAGTTCCTGCCCTGTTTTTTTCTTGGACACAGGAGTAGAAACAATTGTCGGGGCACTGTCCCGACAATTTTGTTTCTCTTTCTTAGTAGATGCTTTTTTTTTCATGCTTTATTTCATCCTAATATTTCTTTCAATAGCCCCTCTGTCTCTTTTTCTGCCGCCAGAATGTCTCTGCGGATTTCGGCCAGGGTGCGAAGGGGCTGTGGTTTGTAGAAATAGCGGGTAAAGCTGATTTCGTAGCCAATCCTGACGCTTTCTGGATCGTACCATGCGTCTGGGGCATGAGGCAATACTTCCCTTTGAAGGAAAGCCTCTATGCCTCCCTCTTGCAGAAGGGGAATTTGTTCGGTATCACGCAGTTCTGGATCGGGTTCATATTCCACAACAGAGGATTTGCCTGCAATGGGAGTGGAAAAGAGCCCGCAAAGAGGGTTGGGTTCCACTCCTTTTTTATGGATCTTTCGAATTACAGGAGGTGCATTTTCCTCACGCTGGGCATTTTCTTTGAGTGCCTTGAGTTCCTTGGGTGTATAGGCATGGTTAGGGTCTGTACCTTGTAGGCGCAAGGGGCGTTCTATTGTTACTTTCCAGTAGCCAAAAGCCTGGTTTGGGAAAATCTTGGAATGCTCGCTTTCCTGAAAGCCAAGGAAAGTATCACAGATAAGCTTGATGTCTTCGCCAGAGAGTTCGCAGTTCTTTTTGCCCAGATTCTTGCGAAGCGGTTTGTACCATGAGGTGGCATCAATGAGCTGAACCTTGCCTTTGCGATGCTCAGGCTTTCGATTCGTCAACACCCATATATAGGTAGCAATGCCTGTGTTGTAGAACATATTCAGGGGCAGGGCAACAATGGCTTCCAGCCAGTCCTTTTCGATGATCCATCGGCGGATATTGCTTTCGCCCTGGCCTGCATCGCCCGTGAAAAGAGAAGAACCGTTATGAACTTCGGCAATTCGGCTACCCAAACGGGTAGAATGCTTCATCTTACTGAGCATATTGGCAAGGAACAGCATCTGGCCGTCGCTTGACCTTGTGATGAGAGAATATTCATTTTCGCCTGCGTGGGAGATGGTAAAACGAGGGTCTTTCACCTCTTTTTTGTCTTTTTTGCCTCCCATTTTGTCCAGGTCGCTCTTCCAGCTCTTGCCGTAGGGAGGATTAGAAAGCATGAAATCAAATTCGTGCGAGGGAAAGGCATCATGGGCAAGCGTGGAAAAGTCAGGCCCGCCTTTGATGTTGTCTGCGGCTTCGCCCTCGCCTTTGAGCAGCAAATCTGCCTTCGCGATAGCATACGTCTCTGCGTTGATCTCCTGGCCGTAGAGATGAGTGGAAACTTCTTTGCCATGCTCACGAGCAAGTCCTTGCAAGGTTTCTTCCGCCACTGTCAGCATACCGCCAGTGCCGCAGGCTCCATCGTACAAAAGATAAGTGCCTGATTCAATTTCGTCAGCAATAGGCAGGAAGATCAGATTTGCCATGAGTTTCACGGCATCGCGCGGTGTCCAGTGTTCGCCAGCCTCTTCATTATTTTCTTCATTGAAACGGCGCACCAGTTCTTCAAAAATCGTGCCCATAGCATGGTTATCAAGCCCTGGATGTTTTACCGTGCTATCTCCATGGAATACGGGATTGGGGCTAAGATTTATGTCTGATGACAGCATTTTCTCAATCAGTGTCCCCAGAACATCCGCTTTAGAAAGACGGGGAATTTGGTTGCGGAATTCAAACTTTTCCAGGATTTCCTGCACATTGGGCGAAAATCCATCGAGATATGCCTCGAAATCGTCTTTGAGCTGCTCTTGTTTGGGATGATCCTTGAGGCTACGAAGCGTAAACTGCGAAATGTTGTAGAAAGCCTGCCCCGCAGCCTGCCTTAACGCCTGATCCTGGTTCACGATACCCGCCTTGTCAAGAGTGGCCTTCATCCCAAGCACAGCCTGCTTAGATGGTTCAAGCAAGGCATCAAAACGGCGAATCACAGTCATAGGCAAAATCACATCACGGTACTTGCCACGTACATACAAGTCGCGCAGCACATCATCCGCAATGCTCCAGATAAAATTAGCGATCCAGTTGAGTTGAGTTTGTTCCATATATCCTCATTGGCAGATAGTAATAAAAAGCTTAATACTGTCTAATTTATACTGCAAACAGGCATAAATTGAAAAATAAAATTACCACAGAGACACAGAGATCTCTTAACTTTTGAACCACGGATAAACACAGATGAACACAAATAATTTTTTATA